>NZ_BADI01000982.1:0-3946 GCF_000333555.1 Herbaspirillum sp. B65
CTGGAGGAATTGTAGGCGACGTTGACCGGTTGATTGGTCGGCAGCAGGCGCGACTTGTCTGTCCGCTCATCAGGTGGATTCCACGGCGTTGAGGTAGTCGGCGCGGTGACCGGCGTCCACCGCCAGGCTATCCAACATGCGGCGCAGCTCATCCATGCTCACATCACGCGCCGGACCGGCCTGGCTGGAGACTTCGGCACCGCCGCGACCGGGCGCTTCCTTGAAGTTGAACTCCTCGGGGCGGATGCCAGCCAGGCCCTGCACCCGCTCGCCCAGCGCATCCAGGCGCATCATCTGGGCTTGCATCTCGCCGACCTTGACGGCCATCATGGCCAAGTTTTCCTTCAGGTATTTCTCGTTGCGGCCGTCTTCTTCCTGGCTCATCGACACGGCCAGCTTGTGCAGCATGGGCGAGGCATCGGGGTTGCCGGCGCGGTTGAGCAGGAAATAGGTGATCCCCATGGAGGAGCCGGCCACCATGGTCAGCATCAGCAACAGCAGCAGCAGGATGTGCTTGGTACCCAGCGTAATGGAGCGGGCTTTGGTGAAACGGGGGTGCAACAGGATAATTTGCATCTTTGCTCCTTGGTCTCCGGCCGGTCAGACACCGGATGTGATAAGGTTTAAAGATGAAGTACCCATCTACGTTCACCCCTTATCGGCCTGCTCCCACGAGCGCTCAACGCATGGCGAAGAGCACGAAGGGAGCCGCGGATTTCTTGCGGTCGAATTCGACGATGGCGGCGCTCTTGCCCGCCCTGGCTCGCATGGGCACGCTGCAGCAGTCGGTCGCCGCGAACTTGCCGGCGATGTTTGCCGCGTGTCAGATCTTGCAGTTTGAAGCTGGCGTGCTGGTCATGAGCGCCCCCAATGCAGCGCTGGCGGCCCGGTTGAAGCAGCAAACCCCGAGGCTGCAGGACCGCCTGCTGAAGGACGGATGGCAGGTTAATTCAATCCGAATCAAAGTGCAAGTTGGCCGCATGGCCCCCCCGCCCCCGCCCAAACGGGTGCTGGAATTGACCGAAAACGCGCTGTCTTCCTTCGCCGAACTCAGCAGTACGCTGGCACGCGACCCGCGCAGCCAGGGCTTGAAGGATGCCATCGATGCCATGATACGACGCCGCCAGGCGCACGCAGCGACACAACAGGGCAAGGAAGACACGCCATTTTCTTGAAATGGTCCGCGATGCCCTCCCTGCCGTATAGCTCATCATGCGTAATGATTTATAACTTTTCCGGCAAGCCGTGGCCGGCGTTGCCCGGGCTTACATCGGCGCGGCATCCCGGGCATGTTTGAGCAGGAACTCCAGCACCGACTTTTTCTGCCCCTCGTCCAGTCCGGCGCGCGGGAACATGCTCTCGGTAATGCCGAGCCACTGCTTCTGGGTATAGTCGCCGGGCTCGCGCGGTACATGGCAGAGCGTGCAGCGTTCATAGAAGAGCTTCTCGCCCGGCGACAAATGGGTGGTCGCCTGCCCCTTGATGGCCGCCGCCCGCTCGGCCAGCCGCAACGCCGCCACCTGGATGCCGAGCTTGCCGATGCGTTCAATGGCCGGCGGCTCATAGGCCCGGTTGGGCGATTCGGCATCGTCGCAGCGCCGCAGCGTGGCCAGGCAGGTGTTGGCGCTGGACGCCTGGCTGAGCGCGCTGGCAGCAATGCTGCTGGTGATCATGTTGATGGAGCCGCTGTTGCAGCGTCCGCGTGAATCCAGCTGAATCCAGTTGCCCTCTTCCAGACTGACCACGCCCTGCATGATGCGCGCGGTGATGGCGGCACCGGCGATGAGGGTGCCGCGCGCATTGCTCAACTCCACCAGATCGCCGTCCCGGATATCCAGTGCGGCCGCATCCTGCGGATTGATCAGCACATGCTGCCGCCCCTGCACGTTCTGCTCGAAGCGCACGTCGGCCTGGGCCATCTGCGAATGGACGCGGTTCCACGGATGCGGGCTCACCACATGGACCTGGCCCGGCTTGGCATTGCCCAGGAACTCGGCGGGTTCCAGATACTTGGGCATGGGCGGGCAGTCGGGCAGCTTGAAACTGTCGATCTGGGCGCAATACAGTTCGATCTTGCCCGAGCGGGTATGCAGGGGATGTTGCTCCGGGTCCCGGTAGAAGTCCCCGTGGCGGACCCAGCCCCGCATTTCCTGCGGCACTGGCAGCCTGGCCACACCCTCGCGCCAGAAGTGCTGGAAGGATAGTGTGGGCTGCGCCGCCTGGAAGGATTCCGTCAGGATCTGCATGATGCTCTTGCCCTCGGTGAACTGGTAGCCCACGCCCATCAGGCCAGCCAGGCGGCTGAAGATCTCCAAGTCGTCCAGGCTCTGCCCATAGGGCTGGATCACCTGGCGCATCGCATAGATCTTGTCGTTGCTGTAGGTGCCACCGCTGCTGATGTCGTTACGTTCCAGCTCGGAGGTAGCCGGCAGCACGATGTCGGCAAAGCGCGCCGAGGCGCACCACCAGGGGTCCTGGCAGATGATGGTCGGGACCTGCCGGTTCAGGGCGCGGATCAGTTCATTGGTGTTCTGCTGGTGCGAGAGGAAATTGTTGCCGGCGTTGTAGATCAGCCTGACATCGGGATAGCTATGGGTGGCGCCATCGCGGGTGTACTTGCCGCCCGGATTGAGCAGCATCTCGCTGATGCGCGAAGCGGGGCAGCGCGTGGTCACGGGATTACGTCCCTGCGACAGCCCGACCGGCATGATGGCATTGGATTGCACCATGCCACCGCCACCGTAATGCCAGCTGAATCCCACGCCCTGGCCGGGCTTGCCGATCTTGCCGACCATCGCGGCGAAGTTGATGATGGCCCAGTGTGTCATCTCGCCATGATGCGCACGCTGCAGCGACCAGGCCCCGGCGAACTGCACCCGCTGCGGGCCGGAGAACAGCTCGGCCAGCGTCCTGATCTGCGCTGCCGGTACTCCCGTGATGGCGGCGGCCCACTCCGGCGTCTTGGGGGGAGAACCATCCGCGTCCCGCCCCAGCAGGTAATCGCGAAACTGCTCGAAGCCGACCGTGTACTTCGCCAGGTAGGCCTGGTCCTGCCGTCCCGTGCTCAGGACGTGGAAGGCCATGGCCAGGAACAGGGCAGTATCGGTATTGGGGACGATCTTGATCCACTCGGCTTGCAGCAGCTCGTCGGTGGCGGTGTACTGGGGATTGATGGAAATAAATTTCACGCCGCGCGCACGGATCTTCTTCCAGTTTTCCGTCATCTGGTGATCGGCCACCGTGTATTCGATGCGATTGTTCTTGATCGGGTCGGCCCCGACCCAGACCATGATGTCGGTATGCGCGGCCAAGACTTCCCAGGAGGTTTGCGGTGAATAGACTTCCATGTCGCCGATGACGTAGGGCAGGCTGATCTGCGAGGCACCACCGGAATAATCGCCAGTCGTCGTGGAGTGGCCACCGATCAACCCGAACAGCCGCCCCTGCAGCACCTGCGGGCGCATCAGTCCGGCGTGCGACCAGCCGCCGTAGGAAGAACTGAACAGCGCCTGGTTGCCATGCTGCTCGGCGGTGCTGAGGATGGCCTCGGCTACCAGGGCCAGCGCTTCGTCCCAGCTCACCTGCACGAAGGGCTCATGGCCACGCAGGTGGCGCGTGGCGGCATCGGCGCCGCGTCTGGCCAGCCACGACTTGCGCACCATCGGCGCGGCCACCCGGGTCTTGCTGTAGACCCGGCTTAACACGCCCTTGGTCAGCATGGTGGTCGGGGTGGCGTCGAGTTCCGGCAGCGGCTGGATGCCGACCAGTACGCCTTTCTTCACGACCGCCTTGAACGGTCCCCAATGACAGGCGCTGGGAATGAGGGTGGTGTCCTTGCCGAACACCTCATGGGTGCCGAACAGGGTCAGTCCGCCTGCGGCGATGGTGGTAGCGGCGGTGGTCTTGAGAAAGTCGCGTCGACTCAATGGCATGATGTTCCCAAAAA
>NZ_BADI01000981.1:0-4193 GCF_000333555.1 Herbaspirillum sp. B65
CTGTTGATGCTGGACGAACCCAGCCTGGCCCTGGCGCCGCTGATTGTGCGCGAGATCTTCCGCATCATCGCCGAGTTGCGTCGTCGCGGCGTTTCCATCCTGCTGGTGGAACAGAATGCACGCGCCGCGCTGCAAGTGGCCGACTATGGCTACGTGCTGGAGAACGGCGAAATCCGTATGCATGGCCCGGCCAGCCAACTGGCCCATGACCGCCGCGTGATCGAGGCTTACCTGGGCTTGTCCGGCAAGCACCAGGACAAGCTGGCCGGTTGATTTTTTCTTATATGCCCTGTCATGAGTGACGATTCCTCCAAGCATCTTGCACCACTGCGCATCTGCATAGCCGGCGCTGGCGCCATCGGCGGCACCCTGGCTGTGCGCCTGTCGGCAGCGGGTCACCAGGTCAGCGTACTGGCGCGCGGCCAGACCCTGCAAGCCATCCGCGAGCACGGCCTGACGCTGCACGACCTGCATGGCCGCACCCACGCCCGCCCGGCGGCAAGTGAGCTGCCCGAGTTCGGCGAGCAGGACGTCATTTTCCTCTGCGCCAAGAGTCAGGACATGTCAGCCCTGCTGCCGCAGATCGCGCCCCTGGTTGGCGCACAGACGGTGGTGATCCCGACCAACAACGGCGTGCCCTGGTGGTATTTCCACCGCGAGGGCGGGCGCTTCGATGGCCAGACCGTCAAGGCGGTCGATCCCGATGGCGCCTTGTCGCGTGCGGTACCGCTGACGCAGTTGATCGGCAGCGTGCTCTTCATTACCGCCGAGGTGGAGCGCCCGGGTGTGATCCGCTCGGTCAATCCGCACTTGATGGTCCTGGGCGAACCTTCCGGCGAGATGAGCGAACGCCTGCTGCGCGTGCGTGCCGCCGTGGAAGCCGCCGGCATCGAAGCGCGCGCCACCGACCGCATCCGCGACAAGCTGTGGACCAAGATCATTGCCAACATCAGCACCAATCCCTTGTCGGTCATCACACGCGGCACGCTGGAGCAGTTGTATGGACAGCCGGAGTTGCGCGAGGTGGTCAGCCAGATCATGCGCGAGACGCTGCTGGTGGCCTCCAGCTATGGCGCCCGCGTGGACATCGACCCGCTGACCTTCCTGCAACTGGGCGAAGCCATGGGCGCCTTCCGCACCTCCATGCTGCAGGACCTGGAACGCGGCCGTCCGCTGGAACTGGCGGCCATCGGTGATGCGGTCCTGGAGATGGCCGAGCGATTTGCCATCCCCATGCCGATCACCCGCGCCATCGTCTCGCTGGCCCGCTTCCGGGGGGAGACGGCGCGTCAGCAGACCGAGCAGCAGACATCGGCACAGCCGCCAGCGGCGCGGGTTGCCTGATCGCCTTACCTCATCCACAGGATTCTGGAGTCAGAAATGAACCTCATGCAATACAGCTATGGCGCAGACAAGCCAGCCCACTGCAGCGAGCAGGAATGGGCGCTGCGCATCCAGTTGGCGCACTGCTACCGCCTGGTCGATTATCTGGGCTGGACCGAGATGATCTTCAATCACATCTCGGTGCGGGTGCCCGGCCCCGAGCATCACTACCTGGTCAATCCCTTTGCCCTGAACTACAACGAAGTCACGCCCGCCAACCTGTTGAAGGTAGGCCTGGACGGTCAGTTGGCCGAAGCTTCCGACTACAAGGCCAACCCGGCCGGCTTCGCCCTGCACAGCGCCATCCACGGCGCGCGCGACGACCTGCGCTGCGTGATCCACACGCACACCACACCGATCTCGGCCGTGACCATGAAGAAGAGCGGCTTCGAGCATAACGACTTCTACGGCGCGCAACTGTTCGGGCGCATTGGTTATCACGAGTTCGAAGGTATCACCCTGTTTGCCGAAGAGAAGCAAAGGATGTTGCAGAGCCTGGGCGATAAACACATCCTGGTGCTGCGCAATCATGGCGTGGCGGTATGCGAGAGCGATATCGAGCGCGCCTTCTTCCTGCTGTGGACGGTGCAGCGCGCCGCCGAGATCCAGGTGGCCGGCCGAGCCATGGGCGGCGAGGATCAGCAGCTAGCGGATGGGGTGCGGCAGAAATGTGCTGACCTGACGCAGCAGTTGATTCGCAATGACGGGTTTGCGGTGATTTTCTTCGAGGCGATCGTGCGCAAGATGTTGAAGGCGGTTTATCAGGTGCATTGATCGGAGCGGTGAGGGTGTCGTGCAGATGCCAGCCGCTTTATCCGTAGGAGGCTGTTGCCAGGCTGGAGATGAGGGTGCATCCGCAAGCCGCCTTGTGCCCGTCCAGGGCTACCATGCGCCCGCCGATCAGGTAGGTGGGTGCGCCTTCGACAATGGGATTGGCGCCGTGGCCTTGCCGTGGGCAACTGACCATGTCACCGACACGGGCGATGCCGATGCCGTGGATCGTGTGGGTCTCGGAGGCGGAGATCACCTTGCTACCATGGGAGGTGGTGTCGCCTAGGCGGATGATGGGCAGGGGCATGTTAGGGGCTCTCGGGTTATGTGGGGGGATGGCGTGGGATTGCCCAGAAAAAATTGAAAAGGAATCTGAGTGGTTGGCTATCCCAGGTGGTTCAGAATACGCTAAGTTTGTTAGCTAGCGCCTAGATTCTTTGTTGATCTTTTTGCCTATGTGGATCCATAGATTTCTGATGTCAGAGACTTGAACCTTTTGCTTGCGTTTCACGTTGTCAAAGATGTGAAAGACGCTGTAGATGAAGACGCCTTTGCGCAGCTCATAAAGCGTGGTGTGGCACATGCTGGTGGCGCGATACACTGGGCCGTCGTCGAGATAACAGTCTGACTCGGCGGCGTAGTTCTTTATCGGCTTCAAAATAAATGGCGTCATCGGGTAGATGGAGAGTGGCGTGACGCTCCAATAGCCCACTTCGTATTTGCTTCGGTCGGCCCAGTCCTCTTCTTCAGGTACCTCATCGCGAACGCCCATGGCACGGATGAAATTCTTGTTTGACGAAAGACAGAGTTCTCCGAGCCATTGATTTTCCTTCCGTGAATAGAAAACGGTGCAGTAAGTATTGGGATAATTTTTTCCAACCGGCTTCATTTCTTTAGAAATGCGCCATGTTGTTGGGAAGCGTAAATCGCGCGTGAGCATAGTTGCCTCTTTCCTGGAAAGCGATTGTGAAAAAACAGAATCCGTGAGTATTGGCAAAAAAAAGAAGGGTAATATTTTTATAATTCGCATATAAGTTTTAACCGTTGTCGGTGTTTGCTTCCATCAACGGGGGATGTGAAGGTCGCTATCGCAGGGGTGCTTTGAGGTCCGTGGACATCATTATTCAGCGGCTAGATTGTTTGCTGATTTCTTTCCCTAGGTACATCCATAGCTTCCTGATGTCTGATACATAAGCCTTATGCTGGCGCTTCACATCGTCAAAGATATGGAAGACGCTGTAGATGAAAACGCCTTCTCGAAGTTGGTAGATCGCTGCATGGCAGGTGCTGGTTGCTCGATATACGGGGCCGTCTTCTATAAAGCAGTCCGCCTCTGCGGCATATATCTTTATCGGGTCGAGAATAAACGGCGTCATTGGATAGGTGAACAGCGGCGTAATCTTCCAATAGCCAATTTGATGTTCCTCACGGTTGCCCCAACGTTCTTCATCGGGGACCTCATCTCTGAAACCCATAGCCGAAATAAAGTCAGTATTTGAGGAAATGCAGATTTCTCCCAGCCACTGATTTCTCTTCTTCGAAGTGAAGGTCGTGCAGAAGCTGTCTGGATACATTCGGCCTACAGGTGCCATTTTCTTTGAGAGGTGCCAAGTTTTGGGTATATGCAAGTCCTTCGAGAGAACAGATATTTCTTTCCTCGAGATTTCGTCTGCAAAGATGGAGTGCGCGAAAAGCTCAAAAAAAATACAGAGAAAAAGTCTGATCTTGTTCATTTGGTTTCATCCATCACTATATTTTTAACCCAGCGAGTCTCATTCAAACGCTCAACTAAATGATTAGGTTTTTTTGTCGTATTGTTGGTTCCATTGATCGCCGCAGCCACTACGTGGACTGTCGCCTCATCAATGAGATCAGACCTAATTTTCAGGTTGATGGTTTTGAATTTGTTGTCCTGTGCGCCAGCGGTCCAATACCAACCGCCCGAATCAATGGCGTTGTAATTGTTGATTGACAGTCTTTGAGGATCAGGGACGTTGGGAGCTCTTTCAGGCTTAGATGGATTCCACCAAGTTGTAGCG
>NZ_BADI01000980.1:0-3456 GCF_000333555.1 Herbaspirillum sp. B65
GGGGGCAACTGGACCCTGCTCAAACATTAAAAAGCCGTTCCCTCTGTCTGCCGCAAGTCGCAGCGGACAGATTGCTCCACCTCCACCCGTAGTTAGCACCCGGCGCGTCGCTGCTGGCCTGACCATCGCGAGCGCGCCGGCTCCACAAGGAAGTCGCAATGAATCTCCAAATCGTGGCGCTCCTGGGACAGGATGGCATCACCAATGGCGCCATCTATGCGCTCCTGGCGCTGTCCATCGTCCTGGTCTTCACCGTCACCCGCATCCTCCTGATTCCGCAGGGCGAGTTCGTCTCCTTCGGCGCGCTCACCATGGGCATGATGCAAAACGGTCAGACCCTGACCGTGGCCTGGTTGCTGGTGGCCATGTGCCTGGGCGCCTGTGCCTTCGACCTGTACGACATGTGGCGTACCAGCCGCCGTCGCCCCAGCCTGTGGCTGCCGGCCAAGCTGGTCTACGCGGCGCTGGTGGCCGGAGTGGCGCTATCGGTCAATTTCGCCAACTGGCCCATGCTGGCGCAAGTGGCCATGACCTTGCTGCTGCTGGTGCCGATGGGGCCGCTGATGTATCGCTTGGCGTTTGAGCCGATTGCCTCGGCTTCGCCGCTGGTGCTGCTGATCGTCTCGATTGCGGTGCACGTCGCCCTGGTGGGGGTGGCGCTGCTGGTGTTCGGCCCGGAAGGGGCACGCACCGCACCCTTTACCGATGCCGCGCTGGAAGTGGGCAGCTTGCGCCTGTCCAGCCAGGCGCTGTGGGTGATCGGGGTGTCGCTGCTGTTGATCGTGGCGCTGTTCCTGATGTTTGAACGCACGCTCTACGGCAAGGCCTTGCGTGCGGCGGCCCTGAACCGCATGGGCGCGCGCCTGATGGGGATCTCGCCTGTGTTCGCGGGCAAGGCCATGTTCCTGTTGGCCTCGCTGATCGGCGTGATGTCGGGCATCTTGATTGCGCCCATCACCACCATCTACTACGACTCGGGTTTCCTGATCAGTCTCAAGGGCTTCGTCGGCTCCATCATCGGCGGCCTGGTCAGCTATCCGCTGGCCGCAGCCGGTGCGCTGGCCATCGGCCTGATCGAATCCTTCTCCACCTTCTGGGCTAGCGCCTACAAGGAAATCATCGTCTTCGTGCTCATCATCCCCATCCTGCTATGGCGTTCGCTGTCGACCCATCACGTGGAGGAAGAAGAATGAAAGCGCCTTCCGCTCACCGTACGTTGCGTCTGTCTTCTCGTGCCGTCCTGGCGGTGTTCGTGCTCCTGCTGGCGGCAGCCCCCTTCGTATTGCCGTCGTTCACCATGACCTTGTTGAACAACATCGGCCTGGCGTCATTGGTGGTGCTGGGCCTGGTGTTGCTGACCGGCGTGGCCGGCCTGACCAGCTTCGGCCAGGCGGCCTTCGTCGGTCTGGGTGCCTATCTCTCGGCCGCGCTCTCGGCCAAGGTATTGCCCTTGCCCGATGCCCTGCTATGGATGCAATCGCCCTGGGTAGCGCTGGTGGTGGCGCTGCTGCTCACTGCCTTGCTGGCCCTGGCCGTGGGCAGCGTCACGCTCAAGCTGTCCGGGCATTACCTGCCGCTGGGCACCATCGCCTGGGGCATCAGCCTGTACTTCATCTTCGGCACACTGGAGAGCATGGGCGGACAGACCGGCATGTCGGGCATCCCCTCCATCACCCTGTTCGGCGTGGCGCTGCATTCCGACCGCGCCATGTTTGGCCTGATCTGGGTGATGGTGCTGCTGGGTGTGGCCGCCGTGCACAATCTGCTGGATTCGCGCCAAGGGCGTGCCATCCGTGCCTTGAAGGGCGGCATCGTGATGGCCGAGGCCATGGGCATTCCCACAGCCCGGATGCGCATCGTCGTCTTCGTCATCGCCGCCGTGCTGGCCGCGCTCTCGGGCTGGCTCTACGTCCACATGCAGCGCTTCGTCAATCCCTCGCCCTTTGGCCTGGGCTTTGGCATCGACTACCTGTTCATGGCCGTGCTGGGCGGGGCCAGCCAGGTCTGGGGCGCGCTGCTGGGATCGACCCTGATCGTGGTGATGAAGGAATGGCTGCAAGGTATCTTGCCGGTGCTGCTGGGGCGTTCCGGCAACTTCGAGACCATCGTGTTTGGCCTGTTGATCGTGGTGCTGCTGCAGCGCTCGCGCGATGGTATCTGGCCCTATCTGGCGCGCTTGGTGCCGGTGCATACCCGCCGGCTGTCACTCGCTACCCAGGCTGAACCGCTGCCACGGCGCGCCATGCCGGCCCCGCACGAAGTGGTGCTGGACGTGCGCGCCGTGACCCGCAAGTTCGGTGGTCTGGTGGCCAACAACAACATGAGCCTCAAGGTCATGGCCGGCGAAGTGCTAGCCCTGATCGGCCCCAATGGCGCGGGCAAGTCCACGCTGTTCAACCAGATCTCGGGCGTGGATACGCCGACCTCGGGCAGCGTGCAATTCCGCGGCCATGAGGTCACTGGCCGTGGCGCGCGTCACATCGCCGGCCTGGGCATGAGCCGCAGCTTCCAGCATGTGCGCCTCATGCCGCGCATGACGGTGCTGGAAAACGTCGCCATCGGCGCCTACCTGCGCGGCCAGCGCGGCGTGCTGGCATCGATGCTGCGCCTGGACCGCAAGGAAGAAGCGCGCATCCTGGCCGAAGCCGCACGCCAGATCGAGCGCGTGGGCTTGGGCGCGCAGATGTATGAACTAGCTGGCGCGCTCTCGCTGGGCCAGCAACGCATCCTAGAAATCGCCCGCGCACTGGCAGCCGATCCCTGCCTGCTGCTGCTGGACGAACCGGCTGCCGGTCTGCGCCTGGGCGAAAAACAGGCACTGGCGGAACTGTTGCGCAAGCTGCGCGGCGAGGGCATGGCCATCCTGCTGGTGGAGCACGACATGGACTTTGTCATGGAACTGGTGGATCGCATCGTGGTGATGGACTTCGGCCAGAAGATCGCCGAAGGCTTGCCCGCGGAAATCCAGAACAACCGCGCCGTACTGGAAGCCTACCTGGGCGTGGCCGATGAGGACCAGGCAGGCTCCTCCGAGATGGATACCGATACCGCGATCGCAGCAGGAGCACATCATGGGCAATAAGGTACTGGAAGTGCGCGAGCTGTCGGCCGCCTATGGCCGTGTGCAGGTGCTCTCCGGCATCAACCTGTCGGTCGAGCAGGGCAGGATCGTCACCGTCATCGGTCCCAATGGCGCCGGCAAGACCACGCTGCTCTCCGCCATCATGGGCGTGTTGCCCTCGCGGGGCGCGATGGCCTTCGATGGCGTGATCCGACACTCTCCCGAAGTGGAAGAGATGGTGGCTGCCGGCATGACCCTGGTCCCGGAAAAGCGCGAGCTGTTCGCTGAGATGAACATCGAGGACAACCTGATGCTGGGCGCCTTCCAACGCTACCGCAGCGGACAGCGCGACCACGCTGCCACCCGGAAGAGGTCTATACACGTTCCGCGCCGCC
>NZ_BADI01000979.1:0-2057 GCF_000333555.1 Herbaspirillum sp. B65
ATTTTCATTCGTCAGTTGTCAGTTCGGAGCCTCCATGAGCCAAGTCCCAAGCAATGATAAAGAACCGCTGCGCGTCCTCTTCTGCGTCGGCGTGACGCAAAACTTCTTCGACCTGCCCGCCACCGAAACCGGTCCCGTATGGCAGGCCTATGGTCAGATGATGACGGCCCTGGCCACCATGGACGGCATCAAGGTCTTGGGCACCATGGATGACGACCGCCTGATGGTGGGCAAGTCCGACGCTGCCCCCTGGACCTTCTACATCATGGCCGATGTGGCCGACCTCGATACGGTGGTGGCTGCCTGCAATCTGTTCCGCACCACTATGGTGGGGGAACATCGCCTGTGGAAGTACGGCAAGATCGAAGCCCGCGTAGGTCGCGCCCTGATCATCCAGGGTGGCTGAACATGGACAAGAAGATTGCCCTGGTCACCGGCGCCGCACGCGGTCTCGGTGAAAGCATCGCACGCAAGATGCACGCCGCCGGCTACAAAGTGGCGCTGTCCGACATCGATCTCGAACAGGTCTCGGCGGTGGCCGCCAGCCTGGACGCCAGCGGTGCCACGGCCATGCCGCTGGCGCTGGATGTGCGCCGCAAGCCCGATTTCATCGCCGCCTGCGACGCCATCGAATTGCGCTGGGGAGGCGCCACGGTGCTGGTCAACAATGCCGGTCGCTCACGCGTGGCTGCGCTCATGGAGATCACTCCCGAAGAGTGGGATGAGGTCACCGCCATCAACATGAAGGGCACATTTCTTGCATGTCAGGTGTTCGGCAAACGCTTCGCCGAACGGGGCTACGGTCGCATCATCAACGTCGCCTCGCTGGCCGGCCAGAACGGGGGCACGGCTACCGGCGCCCACTATGCCGCTGCCAAGGGCGCGGTACTGACCTTGACCAAGGTCTTTGCGCGTGAACTGGCCGGTTCCGGTGTCACGGTCAACGCCATCTCGCCCGGTCCGCTGGACTTGCCCATCGTGCGCGAGATCGTACCGGCCGACAAGCTGGCCGCGACCATCGCCACCATTCCGGTCAAGACCCTGGGCGCGCCGGATTTCATCGCCGATGCCGTGCTGCTGCTGGCTTCGCCCGATGCCGGTTCGGCTACTGGCGCTTGCCTGGACATCAATGGCGGTCTGTACATGCGCTGAACCCGTACTGCTGTCTCGGATCGGTGGCGGCGTGGGGAAGTCCGCCATCATCTCAACCACAAGGGAGAAATACATGCTGCACAAACGTCTGATTGCCGGTGCCGTCCTGGCCGCTGTGGGACCCTCGCCGCTCTGGCTGGCAATTCTGCCTTGGCCCAGGTCAAGATCGGCGTGGTGAGCTCGGCCACCGGTCCGGTCTCGCTGGTGGGCATTCCGCAAAAGAATACCGTGCCGCTGCTGCCGACCAAGGCCGGTGACCTCAAGATCGAATACATCTCGCTGGATGACGCCAGCGATCCCACCAAGTCGGTCACCGAAGTCAAGAAGCTGATCTCGGAATACAACGTTGACGCCATCATCGGTCCCAGTGGCTCGCCCAATGCCATGGGTGTGATCTCGTTCGTGGCCGAAGCGGGCGTGCCGATGCTGGCCCCCGTGGGCACGGCGGCCGTGGTGCTGCCCATGACCGAGCAAAAGAAATGGGTCTTCAAGACCACCCAGAACGACGACCTGATCGCCAATGCGCTGGTAGCGCAGATGGTCAAGAGCAAGGTCAAGACGGTGGGCTTCATCACCATCAACGATCCCTTCGGCGAGAACTGGGCCAAGGTGTTCGGCGAGCTGGCGGCCAAGAACAATATCAAGATCGTCGCCAACGAGCGCTACCAGCGCACCGATACCTCGGTCACCGCGCAGACCCTGAAGATCCTGGCCGCCAACCCTGATGCGGTGTTGGTGGCTGCGCCGGGCGCCGCCACCGTGCTGCCGCAGACCACGCTCTATGACCAGGGCTACAAGGGGCAGATGTACCAGACCCACGGTGCGGCACTGCCGGCCTTCCTGCAACTGGGCAGAAACAAGTCGAGGGCACCATCCTGGCGCCAGCCTGATGCTGGTCTTGCCCG
>NZ_BADI01000978.1:0-3016 GCF_000333555.1 Herbaspirillum sp. B65
TTTGCGCCTAAATATCCATAAAATTCGACAATTACGGTTTGCGTGCTTTTATTTTATCTAGTTATACTATATTCACCGTCGCTCAAGGAGATGCGTGATGCAGGAAGTATTGAACCGCCTGTCGGGCCAGCTATTTGCAGCCGGCCAGTTCATCGAAGGGCAGGGCGCGCGCCTGCAGGTGCGTAACCCGGCACGCAACGCAGTCATCGGCCAGATTGCCGTGGCCACGCCAGATGAGATCGCCGCCGCGGTGGCTGCCGCCGTCGCCGCCTGGCGTGCCTGGGCCGGCGCGCCGGCCCGGGTCCGCGCCGAGGCGCTGCATACCCTGGGCCGCCTGATCCTGGCCGATGCCCCTGCCATGGCCGAGGTCATGACCCTGGAACAGGGCAAGCCCTGCAATGAAGCCCTGGGCGAAATCAAGAAGCTGGCCGAAGCCTGCCACTTCTATGCCGAAGAAGCCGTGCGCGTGCATGGCGAAGTCGTTCCCAACGACCAGCCCGGCTACCAGAGCCTGGTGCTGCGCGAAGCCATCGGCGTGGTGGCGGCCATCACGCCCTGGAATTACCCGGCCGAACTGGTGGGCTGGAAGCTGTGCGCTGCGGTCGCAGCCGGCTGTGCGGTCATCATCAAGCCCTCCGAATTCACCCCCTTCACGGCGCTCTACATTGCGCAAAAGGTGCAGCAGGCCGGCATCCCGGCGGGCATCGTGACGGTGCTCACGGGCGATGGCGCCACCGTTGGGCAGGCGCTGGTGGCGCATCCCGATATCGCCAAGATCGCCTTTACCGGTTCGTCCCAGACCGGCTTGCGCATCCAGCAATCCTGCCCGAGCATCAAGCGGCTGTCGCTGGAGCTGGGAGGTAATTGTCCGCTGCTGGTGACGCGTCATGCCGACCTGGATCAGGCGGTACAGGGCGCGGTGCGGCGGTCCTTCCGCAACATGGGGCAGATCTGCATTGCCATCAACCGCATCTATGTCGAGCGCGTCGTCTATGCCGACTTCCTGGCGCGCTTTGCCGTCGCCGCACGAGCCCTGGTGATCGGGGATGGCCTGTCTCATCCGGCCGCCGACCTGGGGTCGATGGCGCAGGCCGCACCCTTGCAGAAGACGCTGGCCCATCTGGAGGATGCCCTGGCGCAGGGCGCGCGACTGGTGACTGGCGGCGCTGCACCGGCAGGTGAAGAATTCGTCAATGGCCTGTTCTTCCAGCCCACGATCGTGGCCGATTGCACCCAGCAGATGCGGGTGATGCGTGAAGAAACCTTCGGGCCACTGGTCGGTGTGGCGCCTTTCGACAGTCTTGATGAAGCGCTCGCCCTGGCCCACGATAGCCCTTAGGCCTGGCCGCCTACGTCTACACCCAAGACCTGCAGGAAATCCATCGCTGCGCTGCTGCGCTCGATGTGGGCAACGTGGCTATCAATCATGTCGACGCCGGCATCATGAATGCTCCCTACGTGGCCNGCAAGCAGAGCGGTATCGGGGTGGAGCACGCGCGCGAAGGCTTGCTGGAATATTCCCAGTTCAAGCATGTGCGCCTGCGTCATGGCGTGGGAGCCTGATCATGCGCGCTTGTTTGCTGGGCATAGACTTGGGCACCTCGGCCTGCAAGGCCCTGCTGCTGTCCACCGAAGGTCGCATCCTGGCCTCTGCCAGTGCCGGCTACCCGGTCTCGCAGCCGCGCCAGCGCTGGGTCGAGCAAGAGCCGCAGGCATGGATCGCGGCGGCCCGCCTGGCCGTGGCGCAGGCCATGCAGTCGGCAGGGTCGGTCCAATTGCTGGGTATCGGCCTGTCGGGCCAGATGCATGGGCTCACCGCCCTGGATGCGCAGTACCGCCCCTTGCGGCCGGCCATCCTCTGGAACGACCAGCGCAACGAGATGGAAGCCGCCGAGATCACGCAAGCCGCGGGTGGCTTGTCGGCCCTGCTGGCGCAGACCGGCAATCGCATGTTGGTCGGCTATACCGGTGGCAAGCTGCTGTGGATGCAGAAGCATGAACCACAGTTGTATGCGCGGCTGCGCATGGTGCTCAATCCCAAGGATTACCTGCGTTATGTGCTCACCGGCGAGATCGCCACTGAAGTCTCGGACGCTTCCGGCACGGGACTGTTCGACGTGCGGCAACGGCGTTGGGCGAGTGACCTGATCCGCGCCGCCGGACTGGATCCGGCGCATTGGCCCACCTGTCATGAATCGCAGGTGGTCAGCGGCAAGGTTCATGCAGAGGCAGCCAGCTTGTTCGGCATTGCGCCGGGCATTCCGGTCATCGGTGGCGGCGGCGACAGCGTGATCCAGTCTTTAGGTGCTGGCGTGGTGGCGCCGGGCGGATGGCAGACCACCATCGGGACCGCCGGCATCCTGGCCGCGGCGCTGGAGCGCCCCTTGTCCTCACCGGACGGACGCATCCAGGTCTTCTGCAATGTCGCGCCGGATCGTTGGCACGCCATGGGCGTGTCGCTCAATGCTGGTGGCGCGCTGGCCTGGTGGCGCAGCGCCATGCAGAGCCCGGAGTCCCAGGAAGCCCCCAGCTTCGAGGCCATCGTGCAAGCCGCTGCACAGAGTCTGCCGGGTGCGCGCGGCCTGCTGTTCCTGCCCTATCTCAATGGCGAACGCTGCCCCCATCCCGACCCGGCTGCCCGCGCTGCCTTCATCGGGCTGACGGCGCGTCACGGATTTGCCGACCTGGCCCGCAGTGTGCTGGAAGGCGTGGTGCATTCGCTGTGCGACATGCACGCGCTGATGAGTGCCATGGGCGTGGCGCCCGGCTGGGTCAGTACGTCCGGGGGCGGCGCCCGTTCGGCCCAGTGGCGCCAGATCCAGGCCGATATGCTGGAGTGCGAAGTGGTGACCCGCGAGGGGGCGGCCGAAGGTGCGGCGCTGGGAGCGGCCTTGCTGGCTGGGGTGGGGTTGCAGATATGGCCCGATGTCGAGCACGCCGCCAAGCTGTTGCCGGAGCTCACGCGCCAGCGCCCCGATCCCGCCCGAGCTGCCCTCTATCGCCAGGCGCACGCCAT
>NZ_BADI01000977.1:0-5209 GCF_000333555.1 Herbaspirillum sp. B65
TCAGAATCCGATTATTTTTGCTGTTTGCTCCAAGGCAGCCCAACTTAGCGAGTCCAACATGAAACGTACTTACCAACCTTCCGTCGTGCGTCGCAAGCGTACCCATGGTTTCCGTGCCCGTATGGCCACCCGTGGCGGCCGTGCCGTGATCAACGCCCGTCGCGCCAAGGGCCGCAAGCGTCTGGCTGCAGTTTAAGCCGGGGCTTTGCGCTGCCGTTTCGTGTGACGGACGTCCGTACACCGCTTCCAGCACGTCAAGCAGGCGACTTCCCACGCGATCGGCGAATCGTTAAAACGGATGAGTTTTCATCCGTTTTTCGTTTGCGCCCCGTGTATCGTACCGAGCATTTCGTGTTGTACGCGCGCCGCAACAGCCTGTCGCAAGCCCGCCTGGGGGTGGTGGCGGCCAAGCGGCTGGCGCCGCGTGCGGTGACCCGCAACACGATCAAACGGGCCACGCGCGAGCTGTTTCGCCAGGCTCAACTGCCTGCCGTGGACTGCATCGTGCGCCTGTCGCGCCCGGTCAATACCAGGAAAGATCCGGCCCGCAGTGCGGTCGTCAAGGCCATGCTGCGTGCCGAACTGACGCAATTGTTCGCCTTCCTGCCGAGCGCAACTGCGTTCGCCAGGAAATAGCCAGGAAAACCGGAAGTGATGAAGACGCCTCTGCTCCTGCTGTTACGTGCCTACAAGCTGGGAGTGAGCCCTTTCCTGGGGCAGAATTGCCGTTTCTATCCCAGTTGTTCCGACTACGCTGCCGAGGCGGTGCGCCTGCATGGCGCGCTCAAGGGCAGCCTGTTGGCCGGCAAGCGCCTGTGCAAGTGTCATCCCTGGCATCCCGGTGGCCTGGACTTCGTGCCCGGCTCGGAGCAGGCGATGCAAGCGTCTTCATCGCTCTCTGCCGGGCCCGCTTCCGGGTTTGTACCTGACTCCCCCTCTACTTCGTCGCAGCCCTCGGTTGCGCGGGTTTCTCCCCCTGTGGCCGCTGACGGTTGCAGCCACTCCTGAACTCATCAATACGCATATGGATATCAAACGTACCGTCCTGTGGGTTGTATTCTCCTTCTCCCTGCTGCTGCTCTGGGATAGCTGGATGCGCCATAACGGACATCAGTCGATGTTCTTCCCGTCGGCCACTTCGACTCAGGAGCAAGCCGCCGCCAATCCGGCCTCGCCCACCGCCAGCCCGACCGGCTCCCCGGTCCCGCAGGCTGGCACGCCGGCGCCGGCCCCTGGCGCCGTGCCGGGTGCTGAGGTTGCCGCCGCCACCAAGGGCGAAACCATCACCATCACCACCGACCTGGTCAAGGCCAGCATCGATACCGTGGGCGGTGAATTGAAGCGCCTGGAACTGTTGAAGGAACCCGACGTGGTCGATCCGACCAAGAACGTCGTGCTGTTCGACTCCCAGCCGGGCCATACCTACCTGGCCGAATCGGGCCTGATCGGCGGTCCCTTCCCCAACCACAAGACCATCTTCACCGCCCAGCCGGGGCCGCGCACGCTGGACAACGGCAATGAAGTGCAACTGGTGCTGGTGGCCGAGCAGGGCGGCGTGAAGCTGACCAAGACCTACACCTTCAAGCGCGACAGCTACCTGATCGACGTCAAGCACACGGTGACCAACACCACCGGTGCGCCGATCAATCCTTCGCTGTACCTGCAACTGGTGCGCGACGGCAACAAGCCCGGGGGCGAATCGCACTTCTACAGCACCTTTACCGGCCCGGCCGTCTATAGCGATGCCGAACACTTCGAAAAGCTGGACTTCGAAAAGATCGCCAACGGCAAGCAGCAGCACGTGAACAAGGCCGACAACGGCTGGATCGCCATGGTGCAGCACTACTTCGTGTCGGCCTTTATCCCGCCCCAGAAGGCCGAGCGCGACATCTTCAGCAAGAAAGTCGGCGACAACCTGTATGCGATCGGTTCCATCCTGCCGCTGGGCACGGTGGCGCCCAACGCCAGCGTGACCATGGACAGCCAGCTGTATTCCGGCCCCACCGTCTCCAAGACCCTGCAGGCGATTGCCCCGGGCCTGGACCTGGTGCGTGACTACGGCCACCTGACCGTGATCGCCGAGCCCATCTTCTGGCTGATGACCCACATCCACAACCTGGTGGGCAACTGGGGCTGGACCATCATCCTGCTGACCGTGCTGATCAAGCTGGTGTTCTTCCCGCTGTCGGCTGCCAGCTATCGCAGCATGGCCAAGATGAAGGCGGTCTCGCCCAAGATGCAAGCCATCCGCGAACGCCACAAGAACGATCCGCAAGCCATGAATCGCGAGATGATGGCGCTCTACAAGACCGAGAAGATCAACCCGCTGGGCGGCTGTCTGCCCATCGTGATCCAGATTCCGGTGTTCATCTCGCTGTACTCGGTGCTGCTGGCTTCGGTGGAAATGCGCGGCGCACCGTGGTTGGGCTGGGTGCATGACCTGACGGCGCCGGATCGCCTGTTCGGCACGCTGCCTTACTTCAACATGCCTATCGGCTTGCTGCCCATCATCATGGCGGCCTCGATGTTCCTGCAGACCAAGCTCAACCCGACCCCGCCCGATCCGGTGCAGGCCAAGGTGATGATGTTCATGCCGCTGGTGTTCTCGGTGATGTTCTTCTTCTTCCCGTCCGGCCTGGTGCTGTACTGGGTGACCAACAACATCCTGTCCATCGCCCAGCAATGGGTGATCACCCGCAACATCGAGAGCGGCAAGACCAAGTAAGTGATTCTGGTCAGCTATCCAAGAAAAAACCCGTGGATTCCACGGGTTTTTTTTCGGTCCCAGGATGCCAGCGGGGTTAACATTACCAAAGCCGCTGCTCCGAGGGGGATGCCGCGGGCTCAGTTCAACACAACAACAAGTATTCGCAGATGACTTTAGATTCTTCTCCTATCGCCGCCATTGCCACCGCACCCGGACGCGGCGGCATTGGTGTGGTGCGCATTTCCGGCAAGAACCTGGCGCCGGTGATGCGTGCCATATGCGGGCGTGAGAGCCTCGCGCCGCGCCATGCCACCTACCTGCCATTCCTGAATGAGGACGGCAGCGTCATCGACCAGGGCCTGGCCATCTATTTCCCTGGTCCGCATTCCTACACCGGCGAAGACGTGCTGGAACTGCAGGGCCACGGCGGTCCGGTGGTGATGCAGATGCTGCTGGCGCGCTGCGTGCAGGCCGGTAGCGAGATCGGCTTGCGCCTGGCCGAGCCGGGTGAATTCACCCAGCGTGCCT
Source organism: Herbaspirillum sp. B65 (assembly GCF_000333555.1). NCBI lineage: Bacteria > Pseudomonadati > Pseudomonadota > Betaproteobacteria > Burkholderiales > Oxalobacteraceae > Herbaspirillum > Herbaspirillum sp. B65. The sequence continues at coordinate 3,236 of NZ_BADI01000977.1, forward strand.
TCTTGAACGACAAGATCGACCTGGCCCAGGCCGAGGCCGTGGCCGACCTGATCGAAGCCACCACCGAGGCGGCGGCCAAGTCGGCTTCCGAATCGCTCTCGGGCGCCTTCTCCAAGGTGATCCATGAGCTGGTGGATCAGGTCACGCGCCTGCGCATGTTGGTGGAAGCCACGCTGGACTTCCCTGAAGAGGAAATCGATTTCTTGAAGCAGAGCGATGCCCGTGGCCAGCTCGCCACCATCCGCAGCACGCTGGAAGAAGTCTTCAAGCACGCCGCGCAAGGTGCGCTGCTGCGCGACGGCCTCAATGCCGTGCTGGCCGGCAAGCCCAACGTGGGCAAGTCTTCGCTGTTGAACGTGCTGGCCGGCTCGGACGTGGCCATCGTCACCCCCATTGCCGGTACCACCCGCGACAAGGTCACCCAGACCATCCAGATCGAAGGGATGCCCTTGAACATCATCGACACCGCCGGCATTCGCGAAGCGGGCGAGGATGGCAGCGGCCCGGATGAAGTCGAGCGCATCGGCATCGAGCGTACCTGGGCCGAGGTGGCCAAGGCCGACGTCATCCTGCATATGCTCGACGCCGATCGCGGCCCGACCCTGGAAGATGAAAAGATCACCGCGCGTTTCCCAGATGGCGTGCCCATCATCCGCATCTGGAACAAGATCGACCGTTCCGGTCACAAGCCCGCCGTGGACAAGATGTCCGACGCCACCCACGTCTACCTGTCGGCGGCAGAAGGGCAGGGCGTGGACCTGCTGCGGGCCGAGCTGTTGCGCATCGCCGGTTGGCAGCAGACGGTGGAGTCGCGCTATCTTGCCCGCGAGCGGCACCTGCTGGCATTGAAGGCGGCCGATGAGCACCTGGCCCATGCTGCTGCTCATGCCGCGCTGGACAATGAAGCGGGCGAACATGCGCTGGATCTGTTTGCTGAAGAGCTGCGCCTGGCGCAGGAGCGGCTCTCCAGCATCACCGGCAAGTTCACGTCGGATGATTTGCTGGGGGTGATCTTCTCGCGCTTCTGTATCGGCAAGTAAGCTCGGCAGTGAGGTGCAGATGGCGTGACTACGTGGTCTTCATTCCTGACAGATCGCCCACAGTCCACTGCTCAATTGCAACGGATGTTACAGCGTGTAAAAAGCTTGGAGGTGAAAGAGGGGCATCGTTATTCTGAAGTTCCTCCCCCTCCAATTCATCACCCCTGAGAATTGGATTTAACCCGCCGCCGCAAGGTGCGCGGGTTTTTTTATGGTCATGTGCCACTGCTCTGCAGGAAAAAGAGGGCGCTGCTAAGATGCCGGCTGTCTGAATCGTCCTTCAACCCTCAGCAAAGGAACAAGAACATGTCCGCCAATGCACGCAATGCCGACTATCCCATCGATCCGCAATTCCTGAACCGCTGGTCCCCGCGCGCCTACAACGGTGCCGAGATCTCCGAAGAAACCGTGTTGACCTTCCTGGAAGCGGCCCGCTGGGCGCCCTCGGCCTACAATGCCCAACCCTGGCGCTTCGTCTATGCGCGTCGCGGCACGCCGGCCTGGGATAGCCTGCTGGGCCTGTTGAATGAATTCAACCGTAGCTGGGCCGCCAGTGCTTCGGCCCTGATCGTGGTGCTGTCGCGTACCGTGATGGTTCCTCCGGGCGCCACCGAAGCGGTTCCTGCGCCGACCCATTCCTTCGACACCGGCTCGGCCTGGGGCTACCTGGCCCTGCAAGCTTCGCTGTCGGGCTGGCACGCCCACGGCATGGCTGGCTTCGACAAGGAGCGCGCCCGCACCGAACTGAACGTACCGGCCGAATTCTCGGTGGAAGCCATGGTGGTGGTAGGCAAGCTGGGCGACAAGTCCACCCTGCCGGAAGGCTTGCAAGCGCGTGAAGTCCCGAGCCCGCGCGAGCCGCTGTCCAAGCTGGCGTTCGAGGGCAAATTCAAGGCCTGAAGCCGGGTCGTAAAAAATTCGCAATTCTAAAAAG
>NZ_BADI01000976.1:0-14122 GCF_000333555.1 Herbaspirillum sp. B65
AGCCCTGGACAAGCTCAGCACGCCCCTTCTACGCCGGCGCNGACTCCGGTCGTCGGCGCCGCCTCCTCGCTGAGCGGCGCGCGCATCCTGGTGGCCGAGGATACCGAGATCAACCGGCAACTGTTGCGCATCCTGCTGGCGCGCCGTGGCTGCATCCTGCAAGAAGTGGAAAACGGCCAACTGGCGCTGGAAGCGGTTCGCAGCGGTAGCTACGATCTGATCCTGATGGATTGCATGATGCCCATCATGGACGGCTACCAGGCCACGACCGCCATCCGTGCCCTGGAGCGTGAGCAGGGCCGCCCCCGCACGCCCATCGTCGCCTTGACCGCCAGCGCCATCGAAGGTGATCGGCAGCGCTGCCTGGATGCCGGCATGGACGACTACCTCAGCAAACCCTTCACCCAGGTCGGCTTGATGAATACCGTGGAAAAATGGCTACAAAAAGCCTGATTCAGGAAAATCCCTAGGGAAATAAAACAACTGCTTAAATTGTTTTATTTGATTTATTTGCTGAGTATCCCTATGATGACTCCTAAGCGCATCACATCACCGAATTGCGCACCACGATCAGGGGGGAGTCGTCATCATGAAATGGTTCTACGATCTTAAGATCGCCCACAAGCTCAATGCCGCCTTCCTGGTGGTGCTGCTGTTCCTGGTCGGGCTGGGTGGCATGTCCATCCTGCAACTGGCGCAGGTCAACCAGAGCGCCACCGATATCGCCCGCAACTGGCTGCCCAGCATCAATAGCCTTTCTGCCATCAGCCTGGCACTGGCACGCTCACGCAGCTTCGACATGCAGCAACTGCTCACCGACGACAAGAAGGAAGAGCAAGCTTCCCGCGAGCGCGCCAGCAAGCAGATGGATATCCTGCTCAAGGAAATGAGCATCTACGGCGGTTTGGCATCAGAACCGCGCGAGAAAGAGCTGTTCGTTGAGATCCAGCGCAACGTCGCCGACTACAAGAGCGCTCACGAACGCATGGAAAAACTCTTCGTGGAAGGCCAGAAACCGGCCGCCTACGCGGTGATGCAGAGCGCGTCCACCCCGGTCTATCGCAAGCTGCAGGACCAGATCAATGAAGCCACGGAAGTCAACAAGAAGGGCGCCATGGCCTCCGACGACCAGGCCAACCAGGTCTACCAGCGCGCCCGCCTGGCCATCGTCGTCCTCATCGCCTGCTGCATGACCCTGGCACTGCTGCTGTCCTGGTGGATCGCCCGCCTGGTGGCCCGCCCGCTGAGCAACGCCGTAGACATTGCCCGCCAGGTAGCCGCCGGCGACCTGCGCTCCCATATTCCGGCCAACACCGGTAAGGATGAAACCGGCCAGTTGCTCGATGCGCTCAGGCAGATGAACGACAACCTGCGCAATATCGTGCAAGAAGTGCGCATCGGCACCGACACCATCTCTACCGCCTCGGCCGAGATCGCCACCGGCAACATGGATCTGTCCTCGCGCACCGAACAGCAGGCCGGCGCACTGGAAGAGACCGCCTCGGCCATGGAAGAATTGATGTCGACGGTGAAGCAGAATGCCGACAATGCCAAGCAAGCCAGCCAGCTCGCGGTCTCGGCCTCGGAAGTCGCCAGTCAGGGTGGCGAAGTGGTGGGCAAGGTGGTCAACACCATGGAGGGCATCAACACTTCCTCGCGCAAGATCGTCGACATCATCAGCGTCATCGATGGCATTGCGTTCCAGACCAATATCCTGGCCCTGAACGCTGCGGTCGAGGCCGCGCGTGCCGGTGAGCAGGGACGTGGTTTTGCAGTGGTGGCCTCGGAGGTGCGCAACCTGGCGCAACGCAGCGCCACGGCGGCCAAGGAGATCACCGAACTGATCAATGATTCGGTGGCGCAGATCGAGCAGGGCAGCAGTCTGGTCGAGCAGGCCGGGCAGACGATGGAAAACGTGGTCAGCAGTGTGAAGCGAGTGACCGATGTGGTGGCCGAGATCTCGTATGCAAGCCAGGAACAGAGCAACGGCATCAGCCAGATCAATGTCTCGATTACGCACATGGATGAAGCCACGCAGCAGAACGCGGCTCTCGTGGAGGAAGCCGCCGCTGCTGCGAACGCCATGACGGAACAGGCCAGTGCGCTGTCGGGGCTGGTATCGACCTTCAAGCTCGATGCATCGGTGACGCCTTCCATCACCATGGCGGCCGTGGAGCGCCCGCGAAAGACATTCACGGGCAAGGCACTGGCACTGAAGTAGGATGCTTGCGTAAGACAGCTACATCAGACCTATGATTGCGCCCGCTTATTGCGGGCGCTTTTTTTTCGTCTCGACTTCCGGGAATGTGACCGCTTCTTGCACTGATGCGCGCGCCAAGCGCATCCCGATGGCTTGCCGTGCCGCATCCTTGGCGCAAATTTAGCGCCTTCAGTCAGGCAAGCGTCAGCCAATGCGCTGAAATCTACTTTATGATTTTTTCACGATAGGTGGCCCTCAACATAACGATACGTATCACGCGATACAGGAGACCAGCATGACTGCCACGGCTGCAAGTGCTTCCCGGCGCAAGACTTCGTTGACCGAAATGACCATCCGGCTGTTCGAGCGCATGATCCCTGATCCCTTTGTCCTGGCGATCCTGATCACGGCCCTGGTGACCTTGCTGGCGTTTCTCTTTGCCCCCCATGCCACGCTGGCACACGTCATCGGCGGTTGGTACAAGGGCTATTTCGACATCCTGACCTTTGCCTTCCAGATCACCCTGATCCTGGTGACCGGCCACGCCTTTGCCCATGCGCCACCGGTACAGCGTTGCTTCAAGGCCCTCGTTGGCCTGGCCAATACGCCAGCGCAAGCGGCCGCGCTGACCTTTCTTTCGGTGGCCGTGGCGTCGTTCTTCAACTGGGGTTTTGGCCTGGTCGTGAGCGCCTTGCTGGCGCGCGAGGTGGCCAAGCGGATGCGTGTGGATTTCGCCTGGATCGTGGCGGCGGGGTATTCGGGTTGGGTGGTCTGGGCGACGGGGGTTTCGAGTTCGATCGCCTTGGCCCAATCCACCCCGGGCAGCGCCATGAATATTGTCGAAAAACTGACCGGACAGGTGCTGCCATTCGGTAGCACCGTCTTCACTCGCTTCAATATCATCCCGACCGTGATCATGCTGGTGGTCATGCCCGTGGTGCTGGCCTGGCTCAAACCGAATGATGAACAGGCCTCGGTGCTGGACATCGAAAAAAATCCCGACGCCCCGATCCGTCAGAAACCCACGGGCAAGCTCAGTTTCGCCGCCTGGATCGAGCATTCCTGGATCGGCAGCGCCTTCATCGGCCTGGTCGGCATCGGCTTGCTGGTACTGAGCCAATTCCAGCACATCGCTTTTTCCGGCGTCAATGCCGTGATCTTCGTGATGTTCATCGCCGGTGTATTGCTGCATGGCTATCCGCTGGCCTATGCAGACGCCATCAAGAATGCCGCCAAGCAGACCGGTTCGATGATGCTGCAATACCCGCTCTATGGCGGCATCATGGGCATCATGGATGCCACCGGCTTGCCGGATGTGATCTCTCATTTCTTCATCGCCATTTCGAATGCGCATACCTTGCCCTTCTGGAGTTACGTATGCTCATTGATCGTGACCTTTTTCATTCCCAGCGGCGGTGGTCATTGGGCGGTGCAGGGCCCCTTCGTGGTGCCGGCCGCAGTGGCCTTGCACGCGTCGGTACCGGCCACCACCATGGCCGTAGCCATGGGTGAGCAGGTATCGAACATGTTGCAGCCGTTCTGGGCTGCGCCGGTGGTGGCCATGGCAGGCATTGGGGTGCAGCGTGTGCTGGGCTATACCGCCACGACATTTCTGGTGGGAGCGGTGGTCTATGGAGCGGCCTTGTTGCTGCTGGTGTGAGCGGACCATCATTGGATTGGACTGAAAGGGACGACGAAATTGCAGTTTATTTTTTCAACGAAGAGGCTTGGGTATATTGTCCGCTTGCTGTTTCTCTACATGATCTGCGCCGTATTTTCCTGGGCCCAGGCTCAGGACCGGCGTGCGGTTTCAGAGCCGCAATTGCCGACCCAGGCCTGCGCGACGTTGTCTCCTTTGTTTCCATCTTCCCTCGGACAGGAGACGGCACGACTGCAACAGGCGATCGATCAATGTCCCGCTGGCCAAGCGGTGCATCTGATCGTGGGTGGGCAGGGCGGGCGCTTTGAAACCGCGCCTCTGACCATGAAGTCGGGTGTCACCCTCTGGCTCGACAAAGGGACGGTGCTGGCGGCTACCACCAATGCACTGGCCTATGACCGCAATGGGCACTGCGGTAGCATCGACCGCAAAGGTAACGGCTGTCGTCCTTTTATCTTCTTCAATGGCACGCATGACGCCGGCATCATGGGCGAGGGCGTCATTGACGGCCAAGGCGGAGAGCTGATGGCAGGCACGAACGAAACCTGGTGGCAGCTTGCCCGCCGCGCCCAGCGTGAATCGGGAAAGCAGAATAATCCGCGTCTGATACAGGTCGACCATGCAAGCAACCTGGTGTTCTACAAAGTCACCCTACGCAACTCGGCCAACTTCCATCTGGCGCTGAACCATGTGCAGGGCGTGACGATCTGGGGCGTGACCATCGATGCTCCGGCACAGGCGCGCAATACCGATGGCATCGATCCGTCGGCGGCCGAAGATGTCACCATCGCTCACAGCTTCATCCGTACAGGCGACGACAACATAGCGATCAAGGCCGGAAATGGTGCGACCCGCTACCTCTCTATCCTCGATGATCACTTGTATTGGGGGCATGGGCTGTCGATAGGCAGCGAAACCGTGGATGGCGTGAGCGACGTGCTGGTACGTAACGTCACCATCGACGGTGCGGTTTCCGGCTTGCGCATCAAGGGCAACTCCAGTCGCGGAGGCGAGGTTAGGAAAATACGCTACGACACCATCTGCCTGCGCGGCAATGTGCGTCCTATCGACTTTGATACCCACTATGGAGATGAGGCAGGTGGCGAGAATATTCCGGTGTATCGGGAAATTCTCTTGAAGGACGTCAGCGGAAGTGGTGGCGCGCTGGTGGTGCATGGCTATGACGCCAACCACTTGCTGGACATCGCCTTGGACGATGTCCGCTTTGATACGGACGCACGATGGCAAGTCAGCTATGCCAATCTTTCCGTGCTCAAGGGCGGTGCGTATCCTCTTCCGTCGGCGTCTGTTGCTTCGGCCACGACTGCTCCGGTCGGGGATTGCAGATTGCATTGGCTGGCGTTCCCGTCTGCCTCGTGAACTTTTCCGAGCAGCGCAAGCTTGGCCATGCTGCTGTGCGATCAGGGGAAGGTCATGTCCAGACCGAGCATCTTGCTGACAATATCGGTGACGATCCAAAGGCCCAGCAGCAATAGCAGGAAGACTAGTGCCACCAAGCCGCTGGTGCGCAGCACCGCGCGCGTGTCCATCATCTGCTTGCCCTTGTCCTTCTTTCCTTGGTCGTAATGCCACTTGATGGCGAAGAACATACCCGTGATGAACACGAGCAGCTTGAACGTCACGAAGATGATAGGGACCCAATCGATCATTTTGAGTATTTCCGTTTGCTGGGAGAGACAAAAAAATCCGATAACACTTCAGTTGCCTGAGCGCTATCGGATACAACCACATCAAACCCATTGCCAATCGGGGTGCCCAGCAATGCCGCACCAGCTACAAGTCTGAAAATAGTCAAGGTGTGTCACTGTCCCTGTAACACTTGTGCATGAATTTTAACTAGGCCATGTAGGGAAAGTCCAGAAGACAAGATCCATACAAGATGAACTTGCTCTTCCAAGCCGGGTGGACAATACCCGCGAAGGCGACAAGGACAGCGTTCAGGTCGCGGGCTATTGTCCTACGCCGAAGGAGCTAGAAGGATTCCCACTCTTCTTTTTTGTCTTCCTTGATGCTGGCGGGCAGGGCGCGTGGTTCCGGGCTGGCGGCGATGGCAGTCGGCGGTGCGGACTGCGGCTGAGTGCCCGCTGGCCCTGCTCATGCGCACCCGCCCGCCGGTGCAGGACAGCAGTGCAGCGACGCCCCGCCCCGGCGGCGGCCCGCGGCCCTTCGGCCTGGCACCGGGCTCCGCGCAACTGCTGCTGTGCGTGGCCGGAGTCGCCTGTTGCGTAGCCATGGCCATGCCCCAGGTCCACATCGTGGCCTACTGCGGCGACCTCGGCTACGGCCCGGCGCGCGGTGCCCAGATGCTCTCGCTGATGCTGGCCTGTGGCGTGGTCAGCCGCCTGGTCTCCGGGGCCATCTGCGACCGCATCGGCGGCCTGCGCACGCTGCTGCTGGGCTCGGTCCTGCAGGGCCTGTCACTGCTGCTGTTCATCCCCTTCGACAGCCTGGCCTCGCTGTACCTGATCTCGGCGCTGTTCGGCCTGTTCCAGGGCGGTATCGTGCCGTCCTACGCCATCATCGTGCGCGAGTATTTCCCTGCCGCCGAAGCTGGGCAGCGGGTGGGCGCGGTCATCATGGCCACCATGTTCGGCATGGCGCTGGGCGGCTGGATGTCGGGCAAGATCTTTGACCTGACCGGCTCCTACCATGCCGCCTTTGCCAACGGCATTGCCTGGAACCTGCTGAACCTGAGCATCGCGGTGCTGCTGCTCACCCGGGCGCGACGCCTGCATCTGCGCACGGCCTGAATCGTCGCGCCCAGGCCGGCAGTGCGGTCGTGGTTGGCAGCGTAGCGGCTTTCGGCTACGCTGCCGGGTCACACCCTCAATGCCGTTTTTTTCGATTGCGCCATGCTCATCCTCTTTCTCAAGGCCGTCCTGCTGATCCCGGTCACGCTGCTGCCCATCCTCAATCCCCTGGGCATCGCGCCGGTGTTCGCCAACCTCCTGGGCAATGTCAGCCGCAGCACCGAAAAGCGCATCGCGCGCCAGGTCGCCATCAATTGCTGGTTCATGCTGGTGGCAGCGATCTTCATCGGCTCGCACGTGCTGACCTTCTTTGGCATCTCGCTGCCCATCGTGCGGGTGGGCGGTGGCCTGCTGGTGGCGGTGTCGGGCTGGAAGCTGTTGAACGACAATAGCCAGGACAGCGCCATTCCCACCCAGGTGGCCAAGTCCTATGACGAAGACCTGCCCGATGAAGAAATCAAGGCGCGCAGCTTCTATCCGATGAGCTTCCCCTTGACCGTCGGCCCTGGCACCATTGCCGCCTCCATCACCCTGGGCGCCAACACGCCCACGCGTCTGCTGGACTGGGTCATTTCGGTAGGTAGCGCCGCCCTGGGCGCTGCACTGACCGCGCTGGTGATCTTCCTTTGCTACAACTATGCGCACAAGCTGGTCAACCTGATGGGCCGCCTGGGCACCATGGTGGTGCTGCGGCTGTCGGCCTTCATCCTGCTGTGTATCGGGATCCAGATCTTCTGGTCGGGCATGGCGGCCTTGCTGGCCGAGGCGGGGATCAGCGGCGTGGCGCCGTGAGGGAAGAAAAACTAAGAATCGCGAATCCGAAGTGTTAGTTTTCGTAAGGCAAGCACTAACTACTTCAACCAACCCAGCTCATCCAAGGCATCCTGCACCAGCTCCAGCCGCAGCAGCGGATTGTCCAGCGCGAGCAGGCTTTGCTTGAGGTTCACGGAAATGGGCATCATCTCGGCCCAGCGGTTGGCGACCCAGCCGCAGTCATCCAGCCGGTAAGGCGCGGCGATGGGCACTTCGCTGTCCGGCAAGCCCTGGCGCAGCACCGATTGCAGCAGGTTCTCCAGCGCTTGCGCCGTGTTGCGCAATTCCTCCGGGATGCTCACGGCGTGGTCGTCCTCCATCATTTCCACCTGGGCCGTCCACAGCCCGTGCTTTTGCTGCTCGGCCTGCAGGATGCGAAAACGTTCACTGCCGAGACAGGCAATGCGCATCAGGCCGGGGGAGGGCGTGCTCCATTCCTGGATGCGCGCCACCGTGCCCACCCCGACGAAGCGCTCGGTCTGGCCGGGCCGCCGCACTTCCGATCCATCCGTCAGGGCCACCACGCCAAAGCTGCTGCCCTCGGCGATGCACTTGCGGATCATGTCCAGGTAGCGCACCTCGAAGATCTGCAGCGGTAGCCGCCCTTGCGGAAAGAGCGTGCTGGCCAGCGGGAACAGCGGGATGGTCTGGGCCGAGATCGGCGGGCGCGGAGTGGCGGGGGCAGCAGGCATGATTACTCCTCAAGGAAGTCACTCATGAACGCAGCGCATAGCGGTTCTCGGCCACGCATTCATAGCGCTGCACGATGTAGCCATTGTCGTCCACGCTTTCGAGATAGACGTCGAACTGCCACAACCGCGCCATGTGGCGCAGCACCTCGTTGGTGCTGTCGCCCAGCGAGCGGCCATCGCTGCGGAAGTGGCGCAGCGTCAGGCTGCGATTGCCGCGCGTGTTGACCGACCAGACCTGGATATTGGGTTCGCGATGGTTGATGTCGTACTGCCGCGAGAGCGCCTGGCGCACGTACTGGAAGCCGCGCTCATTGTGGATGGCCGAGACTTCGATCTCGCTGCGCGCCTCATCGTCCAGCACAGCGAACATGCGCATGTCGCGCATGAGCTTGGGCGAGAGATATTGCGCAATGAAGCTCTCATCCTTGTAGTTGCGCATCACGTGCTGCAGGGTATCGAGCCAGTTGCTGCCGGCAATGTCGGGGAACCACTCGCGGTCTTCGTCGCTGGGGTGTTCGCAGATGCGGCGGATGTCGCTCATCATCGAGAAACCCAGGGCATACGGATTGATGCCGTTGTAATAGGGTTTGGTAATGGGCGGCTGGAACACCACGTTGCTATGCGAATGCAGGAATTCCATCATGAAGCCATCGGTCAGGCGGCCCTGGTCGTAGAGCGTATTCAACAGCGTGTAATGCCAGAAGGTGGCCCAGCCTTCGTTCATCACCTGGGTCTGGCGCTGCGGATAGAAGTACTGGCCGACCTTGCGCACGATGCGGATGACCTCGCGTTCCCACGGTTCCAGCAGGGGCGCATTCTTCTCGGCGAAATACAGCAGGTTCTCCTGTGGCTCCGACGGGAAGCGGCCTTCCACGGCGGCGGTCGCCGTTTCCTTCTTGGCCGGCAGGGTGCGCCACAGCTCGTTGACCTGCGACTGCATATAGGCTTCGCGTTCGCGCTGGCGCGCCTTTTCCTGCGCCAGCGAGAGACGTTGCGGACGCTTGTAGCGGTCCACGCCGTAGTTCATCAACGCATGGCAAGAGTCCAGCAATTCTTCCACGCGTTCGAAGCCGTGCCGTTCCTCGCACTCGGCGATGTAATTGCGGGCATACACCAGGTAATCGATGATGGCGCTGGCGTCCGTCCACAACTGGAACAGGTAATTGCCCTTGAAGAAGGAGTTGTGGCCGTAGGCGGCGTGGGCGATGACCAGGGCTTGCATGGTCATCGTGTTCTCTTCCATCAGGTAGGCAATGCAGGGGTCCGAGTTGATCACGATCTCGTAGGCCAGGCCCATCTGCCCGCGCTTGTAGTCGCGTTCGGTGAGCATGAAATGCTTGCCGTAGGACCAGTGCCGATAGTTGACCGGCATCCCGTGCGAGGCATAGGCATCCATCATCTGCTCGGCCGAGATGATCTCCAGCTGGATGGGGTAGATGTCCAGCTCGTAACCCTTGGCCACCCTGGCGATTTCCTCGTTGTAGCGCTCGATGAGCTCGAAGCTCCAGTCCGAGGGGCAAGGCAGCGGGTCATGCTTGAAGCGGCTGTTCATGCGTGCACCTGCTTTTCAAAGAGTTCGCGGAAGACCGGGTAGATCTCGGCGGCCGATTGCACCTTCTTCATGGCGAAGTGCGGATGCGACTCGACCAGTTGCAGGTACTCGGTCCACAGGTTCTGTTCCGGCTCGGCCACCTGGATGTAGGCAAAGTAGCGTGTCAGCGGCAGGATGGAGGACTCCAGCAGTTCACGGCACTTGGGGGAGTCGTCGTTCCAGTTGTCGCCATCCGAGGCTTGCGCGCCATAGATGTTCCACTCGCTGGGCGAGTAGCGCTTGGTGATGATGTCGTGCATCAGCTCCAGGGCGCTGGAGACCACCGTGCCGCCGCTTTCCTGCGAATGGAAGAAGGTGTTTTCATCGACTTCATCGGCGCGCGTGTGATGGCGGATGAAGACTACTTCGATGTGCTCGTAGTTACGCGTCAGGAATAGATAGAGCAGGATGAAGAAGCGCTTGGACAGATCCTTGCGTTGCTCATCCATCGAGCCCGACACGTCCATGACGCAGAACATCACGGCGCGACTGGACGGTTGCGGTTGGCGCACCCGGTTCACATAGCGCAGGTCGAAGGGATCGATGAAGGGGATGCGCAGGATGCGCGCGCGCAGATGTTTGACCTCTTCTTCCAGAAGTCTGATATCTGAGCTGTGATCTTCCGGCTGGCGCTTCATTTCGGCCAGCGCTTCCTCGGCGGCATCGAGCTGCCGTTGCAGCGGCCCGCCCAGGGCGATGCGGCGACCCAGCGAAGAGCGCAGCGAGCGCACCACGTCGATGTTGTTGGGCGAACCATCGACCGAATAACCGGCGCGCTGGTTCTTCCAGTTGGGGACCTGCAGCAGGTTGGTTTCCACCAGGCGCGGCAGTTCCAGGTCCTCGAAGAAGTAATGCATGAATTCTTCGCGGGTCAGCTCGAAGGTGAAATCGTCCTGGCCTTCGCCCTCGTTGCTGGCACTGCTGCCGCCGCCGCCACCGCTGCCACCGTTCTGGCGCGGGATACGGTCACCCTGCAGGTAATCCTGGTTGCCCGGATGCACGGCTTCGCGCTTGCCGCCCTTGCCGTGATGGAAGAAGGGCTCCGAGACATCCTTGCGCGGGATGCTGATGCTCTTCGATTTTTCCAGATCGGTAATGCTCCGGTCGCGCACGGCGTCGGCCACCGAACGTTGGATATGTCCCTTGAAGCGCCGCAGGAAGCGCTCCCGATTGGCGATGCTCTTGTTCTTGCCAGCCAGCCTGCGGTCGATGATCTGATGCAGCACTCGGTTCTCCTGCTAGTGGTCGGCGGTGCGCCAGGCGCACGGCGCCGAAGGGTCGCTGCGCGCATCGCCGTGCATGGAGCGGGCGATGCGCAACAGCGGCGCTTACGAGGACTTGCGCACGCGCAGGTACCATTCGCACAGCAGGCGCACCTGCTTGGGCGTGTATCCCTTGCTGACCATGCGATTGACGAAGTCTTCGTGTTTCTGCATTTCTTCGGTGGAACCCTTGGCGTTGAAGGAAATCACCGGCAACAGGTCTTCGGTGTTGGAGAACATCTTCTTCTCGATCACCACGCGCAGTTTTTCATAACTGGTCCACAGCGGATTCTTGCCACCGTTGTTGACGCGCGCACGCAGCACGAAGTTGACGATCTCGTTGCGGAAGTCCTTGGGATTGCTGATGCCGGCCGGCTTCTCGATCTTTTCCAGCTCCGCATTGAGCGCTGCGCGGTCGAAGCTCTCGCCGGTATCGTGATCGCGGTATTCCTGGTCCTGGATCCAGAAGTCGGCATAGGTGACGTAACGGTCGAAGACGTTCTGGCCATATTCCGAATACGACTCCAGATACGCGGTCTGGATTTCCTTGCCGATGAATTCGGCGTAACGCGAGGCCAGCGTGTCCTTCACGAAGGACAGGTATTTCTGTTCGACTTCCTGCGGGAATTGCTCGCGCTCGATCTGCTGTTCCAGCACGTACATCAGGTGCACCGGATTGGCCGCTACCTCGGTGGTATCGAAGTTGAATACGCGCGAGAGGATCTTGAAGGCGAAGCGCGTGGAGATGCCGTTCATGCCTTCATCCACACCAGCATAGTCGCGATACTCCTGGTAGGACTTGGCCTTGGGGTCGGTGTCCTTGAGGTTCTCGCCGTCATAGACCTGCATCTTGGAGAAGAGGCTGGAATTTTCCGGCTCCTTCAGGCGCGTCAGTACCGAGAACTGCGCCATCATCTTCAGCGTGCCGGGGGCGCAGGTGGCCTTGCCCAGTGAAGAACTGCGGATCAGCTTTTCGTAGATCTTGATTTCTTCAGAGACGCGCAGGCAGTAAGGCACCTTGACGATGAAGATGCGGTCCAGCAGCGCTTCATTGTTCTTGTTGTTGCGGAAGGCCTTCCATTCCGATTCGTTGGAGTGGGCCAGGATGACGCCATCGAAGGGGATCGCACCGAAACCTTCGGTGCCCTTGAAGTTGCCTTCCTGGGTGGCCGTCAACAGCGGGTGCAGCACCTTGATGGGGGCCTTGAACATTTCCACGAATTCCAGCAGGCCCTGGTTGGACAGGCACAGGCCGCCCGAATAGCTGTAGGCGTCGGCATCGTCCTGCGAATACTGTTCCAGCTTGCGGATGTCGACCTTGCCCACCAGGGTGGAAATGTCCTGGTTGTTTTCATCGCCCGGCTCGGTCTTGGAAATGCCGATCTGGCGCAGGATGGACGGGTAGCGCTTGACCACGCGGAACTGGCGGATGTCGCCGTTGTACTCGTGCAGGCGCTTGACCGCCCAGGGGCTCAGGATGGGTTTGAGATAACGGCGCGGGATGCCATATTGCTCTTCGAGGATGGGGCCGTCTTCGTCATAGTCGAACAAGCCCAGCGGCGATTCGTTGACCGGCGAGCCCTTGATGGAATAGAAGGGCACTTGCTCCATGAGCTGCTTCAAGCGCTCGGCAATGGAGGACTTGCCGCCACCGACCGGACCCAGCAGATAAAGGATCTGCTTCTTCTCTTCCAGGCCTTGCGCAGCATGGCGGAAATACGAAACAACCTGCTCGATCACTTCTTCCGCGCCATAGAATTCCTTGAAGGCGGGATAGACCTTGATGACCTTGTTGGCGAAGATGCGCGAGAGGCGCGGATCTTCCCGGGTGTCGACCTTTTCGGGCTCGCCGATGGCCATGAGCATTCGTTCGGCAGCCGATGCATAGACCGCCGGGTCGCTCTTGCAAAGATTCAGATACTCTTCAAGCGATAATTCTTCTTCTCTGGTCTTGTCGAACCGGCTTGCAAAGCTGCTGTAGATATCCATACCACCTCCGTCGCTCTCAAAAAAGTACGAAACAGATTCATATGTCTGGACTTGCCATCTGCGGTTATCAAAGAACGCGTCGGTGACTCTGTGTTGCGTCATTGCCGGTGTGTTCTTTGAAAGCCGTAGCATCAACAGCGCGATGTGAAGATTTTTTTAGATCGCGTTTTTATTCTAGTCCTTTTTTTGCTTCTGCTTGATGATCCCTATAGTGCAGCTTTGTTCATCAGAGCCAGATTTTTTTTGCGCTTTCCCGTCTATTGAGGTGATGCTTCGATCTCCTCGCCTGCGCGGGGAGGCCTGAAGAGAATTTCACTTCATGCTCTTTCAATGTGCGGATTGCTTCAGCGGTTGACCTCACGGTGCGCTATTTTCGCGCAGCGTGCCATCATGAAAAACCTGATGGCCGGCGGGAGAAAACAGGCGGACAATGCCTGTGGGGCGGTTGAGCAGACCAGAAAGACTGGTCCTGCCGATGCTGCCGTTCTCCTCCTGCCGGTGCAATTCGCGTGTCCCGCGCACCGATCTCTTTGCTTCATATCCCCTTATAGCTGGAATCGTGCCAGCCATGGTTGACATATTGCAGGGTGCAGCCAAGGTAAAGCATCTTTTTTGTAACCGGAGCGATTGCGCTGCCTCTCTGTTGCTGATCCGCCTCATCCCGACTGGCGTGCAAGGACGTTCAGCGGCGCTGAAAAAAAGCTTTAGATGATTTACGGATTTGTTCATGCGTGGAGCGCATGGGGTGTCCCATTTTCTTGCATCCCCGGAGAGCTTGATGTGACGGCTTATGTTCAATCCCGAATGATGTCCTGCAAGCAACTTCATAGGCTCTGTTTCCGCCCATTTTTGCAATTCCGCCACGCTCCCGGTGCAAACTCGACCGTCAGCCTCCCGGCGTGGGGGGTAAAAGCGCATAAGTCATTGACAGCTAAGTAGAAAATGCAGTCTAATTCAGGGTTCACCATCTGAAGAATTGCGCGCGGTGCCGACGCAGTGCTGTTTCAGTTGTCCACCGGTCGATTACCCAGGTAGCCACCGGGAGGCGGCAGAGGCCAACAGAGTTAATGGTGTCAGCGATGCAGGGGCTGCCGGCTTGGTGGGCGGCAGGGCATCGGTGATGCGGAACAGGCACACCGAAAGC
>NZ_BADI01000975.1:0-3008 GCF_000333555.1 Herbaspirillum sp. B65
GTTTTTGGGGCAGCGCCTGGCTTACAGCACGTGCACCCCGATCCACCAGGCAATGGCCGCCACGAAGGCCGACGCCGGGATGGTGAAGATCCAGGCCCAGACGATGTTGCTGGCCACGCCCCAGCGCACGGCCGACATCTTCTGCGCCGCACCCACGCCGACGATGGCGCCGGTGATGGTGTGCGTGGTCGAGACCGGAATACCCAATGCAGTGGCGATGAACAAGGTGATCGCACCACCGGTTTCGGCACAGAAACCACCGACAGGCTTCAACTTGGTGATCTTTTGCCCCATGGTCTTGACGATGCGCCAGCCGCCAAAGAGCGTGCCCAGGCTGATGGCACAGTAGCAGCAGATGATGACCCACATGGGCGGCGCTTCCGGCGAGGAATAGCCGGAAGCGATCAGCAGCATCCAGATGATGCCGATGGTCTTTTGCGCATCGTTGCCGCCGTGGCCCAGGCTATACATGGAAGCCGACAGCAATTGCAGGCGACGGAACCAGCCGTCGATCTTGCGGGGCGTGGAGCGATAGAAGATCCACGATACGGCGAGCATCATCAGCGAACCGAACACCAGGCCCAGCAAGGGAGAAAGCACGATGAAGAGAATCGTCTTCAACAGGCCTGCCGAGATCAGCGCGCCGGTGCCAGCCTTGGCTACGGCCGAACCGACCAGGCCGCCGATGAGGGCGTGCGAGGAAGAAGACGGAATGCCGTAATACCAGGTCACCAGGTTCCAGAAGATAGCGCCGATCAAGGCCCCGAAGATCACGTACTGGTCGACGATGGCAGGGTCGATGGTGCCCTTGCCTACCGAGGCTGCGACGTGCAGCTGGTGGAACACGAACACCGCCGCCAGGTTGAAGAAGGCGGCCATGGCCACCGCGGTCTGCGGGCGCAGCACACCGGTGGAAACCACGGTGGCAATCGCGTTGGCGGCATCGTGGAAGCCATTCATGAAGTCGAACAGCAGTGCCAGGACGATCAACAACGCGAGGATATGTAAGCTGATTTGGATTGTTTGCATGGGGAAACCGTTGTGTGAAGCCAGCGGCGCCCCTTTTTGGAATCGCCGCTACGCCAGGGGATCAGGCGTTTTCGACGATGATGCCTTCGATGATATTGGCCACGTCTTCGCAGCGGTCGGTCACGGTTTCCAGGATTTCATAGATGGCCTTGAGCTTGATGAGCGTGCGCACATCCGGTTCATCGCGGAACAGCTTGGACATGGCCGCACGCATGACGTGGTCGGCATCGGATTCCAGGCGGTCGATTTCCTGGCAGATCGACAGGATCTGGCGCGAATTGTCCATGTTCGACAGCAGGCCGACAGCAGCCTGCACCTTTTCCGCGCACGACAGGCACAGCTCGGCCAGACGCTTGGCTTCAGGAGTGATGGACTTGATGTCGTACAGGGAAATGGTCTGGGCAGCGTCTTCCAGCAGGTCCAGGATGTCGTCCATGCGGGTGATCAACTGGTGGATGTCATCGCGGTCCAGCGGCGTGATGAAGGTCTTGTGCAGCAATTCGATGGCATTGTGCGTCACCTTGTCGGCTTCCTTCTCGACGGCTTCAATGGCGTGCACGCGAATTTCGAGGTCATCGAAATTGGTCATCAGCGCTACCATTTCCTTCGCGCACTTGACCGCCAATTCGGCGTGCTGATTGAAAAGGTCAAAGAATTTGCCTTCAGTGGGCATCAATCGTCCAAACATTTTTCTCTCTCATCAATGGTGAGCGCCCGGTTGGAGCGCCGTTTCGAACCGGCCTGCGGCTGCCTCCCCCACGGGAGCCCTCATTCCGCCCTGCCGGTCCAGCACGAATGGCCTCGGGAGCCATTCGTCCTACATGACACGAGCGGCACTGCGCCGCCCGTGATCCTGGTGCAGCGGCGCGCTGTACTGCCGCGCCACCCGACACCCTTCAGTCGCCGCCGTAAGGCTGCGCCAGATTACCGATATAGTTGTCGTACTTGGTATACATCCCCAGGAAGGACAGGCGAATGCTGCCGATGGGGCCATTACGCTGCTTGCCGATGATGATTTCCGCAGTTCCCTTGTCGGGCGAGTCGGGATTGTAAACTTCATCACGGTAAATGAACAAAATAACGTCAGCATCCTGCTCGATGGCGCCCGATTCGCGCAAGTCCGACATCACGGGGCGTTTGTTGGGGCGTTGTTCCAGCGAGCGGTTCAACTGCGACAGCGCAATGACCGGGCAATTGAGTTCCTTAGCCAGACCCTTCAGGCTACGCGAGATTTCCGAGATTTCGGAAGCGCGGTTTTCGGAGGAGCTGCCACCATTGCCCGACATCAGTTGCAGGTAGTCGATGATGATCAGGCCCAGCTTGCCGCATTGGCGAGCCAGGCGGCGCGAACGGGCGCGCAATTCAATCGGGGACAGGGCCGGAGTTTCGTCGATGTAGAACTGGGCATCGTTCATCTTCTGGATGGCGTGCGTCAGGCGCGGCCAGTCCTCGTCCAGCAGGCGACCGGTACGCAGGCGGTGCTGGTCCAGGCGCCCCACCGAACCCAGCATACGCATGGCAAGCTGGGCGCCGCCCATTTCCATGGAGAACACGGCCACCGGCAAGCCCGATTCGATAGCGACATGCTCACCGATGTTGATCGAGAAAGCGGTTTTACCCATGGACGGACGACCGGCAACAATGATCAGGTCACCCGGCTGCAAGCCGGAGGTCATCTTGTCCAGGTCGATGAAGCCGGTGGGTACGCCCGTGATGTCGCTGGAAGCGTCACGGTTATAGAGCTCATCGATACGCTCGACCACCTGGGTCAACAGTGGCTGGATTTCCATGAAGCCCTGCGAGCCGCGCGAGCCTTCTTCAGCGATGGCGAAGATCTTCGATTCGGCCTCATCCAGCATGGACTTCACGTCCTTGCCCTGGGGATTGAAGGCATTGCCGGAGATTTCATCGGCCACCGTGATCAACTTGCGCAAGATGCCGCGATCACGCACGATCTCGGCATAACGGCGGATGTGGCC
>NZ_BADI01000974.1:0-4775 GCF_000333555.1 Herbaspirillum sp. B65
GGCCACTGGCTCAGTTTCGATGAGATCAGCCGCGTCATCGGCGCCTTTGCCCGCCTGGGCGTGGGCCGGGTACGGCTGACCGGGGGCGAGCCGCTGTTGCGACGCCACTTGCCGGCGCTGGCGGCGCAACTATCGGCGCTGCCAGGGGTGGAGGAACTATCCCTGTCCACCAATGCCACGCAGATGGGCTGGTTCCGCCAGCAGCCCATCCTGCGTTGCAGCGGGCCCATGGTATGCAAGACAAGTTCTTCGAAGGCGGCAAGTTGTACGCCCGTTGTGGCGATGGCAACTTTCTCCAGATCCTGGGCATCCAGATCAATGATCAGGATGCTTCACTCAACAATTACCTGAAATACATGGCCTCCTGAAGTCCGGCCATTCACTAGCTCTCAACATTATGAAAAAAGTCCTCATTCTCGGCGTCAACGGCTTCATCGGCCACCACCTGTCCAAGCGCATCCTGGAAACCACGGACTGGCACGTCTATGGCATGGACATGATGACCGACCGTATCACCGACATCCTGGAAAACGAGGCCTACAAGTCGCGTATGCACTTCTTCGAGGGCGACATCACCATCAATCAGGAATGGGTGGAATACCACGTCAAGAAGTGTGACGTGATCCTGCCGCTGGTGGCCATCGCCACCCCCTCGACCTACGTGAACGCTCCGCTGCGCGTGTTCGAGCTGGACTTCGAAGCCAACCTGCCGATCGTGCGTTCGGCCGCCAAGTACAAGAAGCACCTGGTCTTCCCCTCGACCTCGGAAGTCTATGGTATGTGCCATGACGAAGAATTCGACCCGGAACAGTCCGAACTGATCTGCGGCCCCATCAACAAGCCGCGTTGGATCTACTCCTGTGCCAAGCAGTTGATGGACCGCGTGATCTGGGGTTATGGCATGGAGGCCGGCCTGAACTTCACCCTGTTCCGTCCGTTCAACTGGATCGGCGCCGGCCTGGATTCGATCCACACCCCCAAGGAAGGCTCTTCCCGCGTGGTGACCCAGTTCTTCGGCCACATCGTGCGTGGCGAGAACATCTCGCTGGTCGATGGCGGCCTGCAAAAGCGTGCCTTCACCTATATCGACGATGGTATCGACGCCCTGATGAAGATCATCGCCAACGAAGGCGGCGTGGCTTCCGGCAAGATCTACAACATCGGCAACCCGGTCAACAACTACTCCATCAAGGATCTGGCCGACATGATGTTGAAGCTGGCCGCCGAATACCCGGAGTATGCCGACACCGCCAAGCAGGTCAAACTGGTGGAAACCACCTCGGCCGCCTACTACGGCAAGGGTTACCAGGACGTGCAGAACCGCGTGCCCAAGATCACCAATACCTGCGAAGAACTGAACTGGTCGCCCAAGACCACCATGGCCGACACCCTGCGCAATATCTTCGATGCCTACCGCAGCCAGGTGGCCGAAGCCCGTGCATTGATGGATTGATGGATTGGTGAACTGATCTTCACCTTCATCGCATCACAGCAAACCGCGCTTGAAGCGCGGTTTTGCTTTTGTGGCCTGAGCGCGTGTACGCCGGGATAGTTGCTCTTTCATCAAGTAACAGATGCGCCGTTGTCACTGTATTGCGGTCTCATGGTGCGCCGCTGCATATTGTTCTCTCCGGCGCACAATGCTAGTCTCGCAACTTGTCACCAGCGGCAGCACTCCCCGTCTCGACGTAGCACAAGCAGCCACGCCATGCGGATCGCCGCCGCCCACCCTCTTTCCGGTTCAGCGAATTGCCCAAACTCACTCTCAAGATCGACGCCGACACCTACCGCGGCACCCGCGTGGGCGTCCCCAACCTGATCCAGCAATTGCGCCGTCACCATGCCGGCGCCACCTTCCTGTTTTCGCTTGGTCCCGACCATACCGGCTGGGCCTTGAAACAGATATTCCGTCCCGGCTTTTTCAGCAAGGTCTCACGCACCTCGGTGGTGGAGCACTATGGCTTGAAAACCCTGATGTACGGCACCCTGTTGCCAGCCCCGGATATCGGCAAGACCTGCGCTGACTTCATGCGCCAAGCGCAGCAGGCCGGCTTTGAATGTGGCATCCACACCTGGGACCACCGGGTCTGGCAGGATGACGTACGCACGGCCGACGCCCGCTGGACGGTGGAAACCATGCACCAGTCCCACCGCCGCTACCGCGAGATCTTCGGCGAAGTACCGCGCACCCATGGCGCGGCAGGCTGGCAGATGAACGACCACGCCTTCGTCCAGCTGGACCAGTTCGGCATGGCTTACTCCTCCGATGGTCGCTCCCAACTGCGCGAAGACGGCCGCCTGGCCGACCCGGATGCCGGTCCGCACCGTCTGTCGGCCTTCGGCAAGCCGCTATCCTGCGTGCAACTGCCCACCACGCTGCCGACCCTGGATGAAATCCTGGGCCGAGAGATCGGCGGCAAGCTGATCGATGCCGGTAATGCCGCCGAATTTTTGCTTCAGTTGACCAAAGAACCGCGTGACCATGTCTTCACCTTGCACGCGGAACTTGAAGGCCAGAAACTCGGCCCCATTTTCGAACGATTGCTGGCCGGCTGGCGCACCCAAGGCTATGAACTGGTCTCCATGGGTGACTACTACGACAGCATCAAGAATGACGTCCTGCCCATCCTGCCGATCGCCTGGGGCGAATTGCCTGGCCGTTCGGGCGAGATGATCGTGCAGGCCATGTAAGACCGCCAGTATCACTTCCACCAACAAGACTTCACCTACGGGGCGCCACTTTGACAGACCGACCATCCCTCCTGAACAAGACCGTGCCGGAATTCTCGGCCGCCATGACCAGTGGCAAGACCTTCAAGCTGGCCGATTACCGCGGCAAGAACCTGGTGCTGTATTTCTATCCCAAGGACAACACCCCCGGCTGTACCACCGAGGGCATCCAGTTCCGCGACCTGCATCCGCAGTTCCAGGCGGCCAATACCGAGATCTTCGGTATCAGCCGCGACAGCCTGAAGTCGCATGAAAACTTCAAGGGCAAGCTGGAGATGCCGTTCGAACTGATCTCCGACCCCGATGAAACACTGTGCACCATGTTCGATGTCATGAAGATGAAAAACATGTATGGCAAGCAGGTGCGGGGCGTGGAGCGCAGCACGTTTGTGATTGACGCCGCAGGCAAAGTGGTGAAAGAATGGCGTGGAGTGAAGGTTCCTGCACACGTGGATGAGGTGCTTTCCTTCATCAAAACCTTGGCCTGAATGAAGTTCGGTACCTGAAATAGACTGTCCGGTTGCTGCAGCGCAATATCCTGTCCGGCTTGCGCCTGACCTCCTGGCAGCAGGTAGCGATTCAGGCCGCGGCGCAGGTGCCTGGCAAGCGCCCACGACGCGTTCCAAACATGCGGTCAAACGATACAAGCCATTGAATTCAAATAGAAAAACGTTTGCTGGGAGCCGTTTCAGGTTGAGGCCTAAGGCCTGCCGAAACGGCTTTTTTACTTTTTACTTTGCCACCCCCGCTGCTTGCGCTGCTGTTTCCCTGGCCGTCCAGGCCAATCAAGCCCTCGCCCATCCCCTGTTGGACCGCATCCCGGTACCCTCCGGTGCGCGGTACGGCAGGTGCAAGGATTTCATTGGCATGACCGGTCCGGCAGCCCTGCGGCTCCCTTTGCTGTCTGATGTACTGCTTCACCTGTTCGCTCTGACAAAGCGGTGTTTTCTCCATCCACTTCCGAGGTCCTGATGCCCCTGCCCAAAATGCCGAGCAAACCAGCTTCGATGCTGTCTCCCGAGGACTACCCCAAGGCTGATCGCAACAAACCTGTCAAACCGAACATCACTCTCGTTGAAACCTCCGCTCCCGTAGTTGCACCCCAAGAAGTTGCAGTTGCCGTTGCCGACGTCTCCGATACCAAGGTCGCCGCGCCGCGTGCGCGCATCACCGGCAAGACTGCCGCCGTGACCGAAAAGCCGAAAACCGCGCCCAAGAGCGTAGAAGCACGTCCCAAGTCGACCACCAGCCGGGTCGCCGACAAGCTGGGCAAGTCCAAACTGTTCGTGCTGGATACCAACGTGCTGATGCATGATCCGACCTCGCTGTTCCGCTTCGAGGAGCATGACATCTACCTGCCCATGGTCACGCTGGAAGAGCTGGACAACCACAAGAAGGGCATGTCCGAAGTAGCCCGCAACGCGCGCCAGATCTCGCGCTCGTTGGATGCGCTGGTGTCAGACATCGCCGAAGACGCGATTGACCTGGGCATTCCGCTGTCCAAGCTGGGCAACAAGGATGCCAAGGGCCGCCTGTACTTCCAGACCAAGCTGCAGAACGCCGCCCTGCCCGAAGGCCTGCCCGAGGGCAAGGCCGACAACCAGATCCTGGGCGTGGTGCGAGCGCTGGACCAGCAGTATCCGGAGCGTCCGGTGGTGCTGGTGTCCAAGGACATCAACATGCGCCTCAAGGCGCGTGCCATCGGCCTGCCTGCTGAAGATTACTTCAACGACCATGTGCTGGAAGATACCGATCTGCTGTATTCGGGCATCCAGCAACTGCCGGACGACTTCTGGACCAAGCACGGCAAGGGCATGGAATCCTGGCAGGAAAGCCGCCACGGCAGCAGCTATACCTACTACCGTGTCACCGGCCCCTACGTGCCGTCGCTACTGGTCAACCAGTTTGTCTTCATCGAGCCCAAGAATGGCGAGCCGGCCTTCTACGGCCAGGTCAGCCAGATCAACGGCAAGACTGCCGTGCTGCAGACGCTGCGCGACTTCGGCCATGCCAAGAACAGCGTCTGGGGCATCACTGCGCGCACC
>NZ_BADI01000973.1:0-1748 GCF_000333555.1 Herbaspirillum sp. B65
CCTGGGCCAGTTCGCCCATGTGGATGCGATCACGGCCCATCGCAAGGAGCTGGCACGCCACTACTTCGCCTGCTTCGGCAGCGATTTCGAAGCCAACTACGGCGCCCAGCTGCCGGTGCCCGACTTCGAGAACTCCAACTGGCACATGTTCCAGCTGGTGCTGCCGGAGCGCATCACCCGCGCGGCCTTCATGGAAAAGATGATGGAAAAGCAGATCGGCATTGGCTATCACTACCCGGCCATTCACTTGCTGAAGCTTTATCGTGAACGCGGCTTCAAGGAAGGCATGTTCCCGGTAGCCGAGCGCGTGGGCCAGCGCATCGTTTCCTTGCCCATGTTCAATGCCATGCGTAAAGAAGACGTCGAACGCTCGGTTGAAACGGTAAAATCGGTGCTCGGCTGATTTTCACCGTTTAGATAAATAAATTCGGCATAATTCGTTTTATTTGCCGTTTTGCAATTTCGCCGTACTGTATGCCTTGGCCTGAGCGCCGCGACAGACCTTGATCGTGGCGCGTCGGGCCTTTGATTTATTGCACCAGCGGCTTGGACTCAAGTAATTCCAGCATTTCCTATTTCGATATTTGATGAAACCAGAACTGTCCGTCGTCATCCCGGTTTACAACGAGGAATCCGGGCTCTCCAAACTGTTCGAGCGCCTTTATCCGGCGCTGGACGCCTTGGGCTACAGCTATGAAGTCATCTTCGTCAACGATGGCAGCCGTGACCGCTCCGCCGGCATCCTGGCCGAGCAATATCGCTTGCGCCCGGATGTGACGCGGGTGGTGCTGTTCAATGGCAACTATGGCCAGCACATGGCCATCATGGCCGGTTTCGAAGCCACCCGTGGCGACGTCGTGGTGACCCTGGACGCCGACCTGCAAAACCCGCCTGAAGAAATCGGCAACCTGGTGGCCAAGATGCGCGAAGGCTACGACTATGTCGGCTCGATTCGCCGCAAGCGCCAGGATTCGGCCTGGCGCACCTATGCCTCCAAGGCCATGAACCGCCTGCGCGAGAAGATCACCCGTATCAAGATGACCGACCAGGGCAACATGCTGCGTGCCTATGGTCGCAACGTCATCGATCTGGTCAACAAATGCCGCGAAGTGAATACTTTCGTACCGGCCCTGGCCTATACCTTCTCACGCAATCCCACCGAGATCGTGGTGGAGCACGAGGAGCGCTCGGCCGGGGAATCGAAATACTCCTTCTATAGCCTCATCCGCCTGAACTTCGATCTGGTGACCGGTTTCTCGCTGGTGCCGCTGCAATTCTTTTCGCTGCTGGGCATCGGCCTGTCCTTCGCCTCTGCCGCACTGTTCATCCTGATCGTACTGCGCCGCCTGTTGATCGGCGCCGAAGTGGGCGGGGTCTTCACCCTCTTTGCGATCAGCTTCTTCCTGATGGGCGTGATCCTGTTCTCGATCGGCCTCTTGGGTGAATACATCGGCCGTATCTACATGCAAGTACGTTCGCGCCCGCGCTATGTGGTGCAGGCCATCCTTGAGCAATCCTCTTCAGAAGACAAGCAAGCATTATGAACGCCGTCGTATTCGCCTACCATGACGTGNGGGTGCGCTGCCTGAAGGTCTTGCTCGCCCGCGGCGTGCAGATCTCGCTGGTGGTCACCCACGAAGACAGCGCCACCGAGAACATCTGGTTCGGTTCGGTCGCTGGTGTGTGCCGTGAACATGGCATCCCCTGCATCACCCCGACCGATCCCCAGTCGCGCAATTGCTGGCCCA
>NZ_BADI01000972.1:0-5874 GCF_000333555.1 Herbaspirillum sp. B65
CATTCGCGCACAGGCCGGCCTTGACCCCCTTCAAGTGCAGGCGGCTTTGCAGATGGCTGGAGAGCGAGCGTGCACCGCGTGGGTGGGCCAGTTCGGCTTCCACCTTTTCCAGTGGCCAGTCCGGCAGCAGGTCCAGATAGAGCCGGGCCGAACCTTCGGCGGCAATGGTATCGCGCAGCGCCGCCGACATCGCATAGACCAGGCTGCCTTCGATGCCCTCGGCGGTGACGATGAATTCGCCGCGCCGGTTCTGCACACCGCCGCTGGCGTGCGCCGTACTGGCCACCACCGGCTTGACCGGCTCGCCGGCAAAGCGCTCGCGGAAATGCGCGCTCCAGTCCAGCTCGAAGCCGCAATTGGACGGCAGCAAGGGCGCCACTTCCACTTGGCGCGCCTGCAACAGCGGCACCCAGCTACCGTCCGAGCCCAAGCGCGGCCAACTGCCGCCGCCCAGCGCCAGGACCACGGCGTCGGGTCGCACGGCGATCTCGCCCTCGGGATGGGCCAGGCGCAGCGCGCCATCTTCCTGCCAGCCCAGCCAGCGATGGCGCATATGGAACTGCACCCCGGCTTGGCGCAGGCGATGCAGCCAGGCGCGCAGCAGCGGCGCAGCCTTCATCTCGCGCGGGAAGACCCGGCCGGAACTGCCGACGAAGGTCTCGATGCCCAGTTCGTGGATCCAGGCGCGCAATTGCTCGCCATCGAAGCGGCGCACGAAAGGCGCCACCTGTTCGCGACGCTTGCCATAGCGCGGCAGGAAATCCGGTTGTGCTTCGGAGTGCGTGATATTCATGCCGCCACGTCCGGCCAAGAGGAACTTGCGGCCGGCCGAGGGCATGGCGTCATAGACGTCCACGGCAACGCCATGGGCGGCCAGCACTTCGGCTGCCATCAGCCCGGCCGGGCCGGCGCCAATCACGGCCACGCGGCTACTGCCGGGGGCCAGGGTAGGGAGGGTCTGCATCGGTGTCATGCGCGGCATGATACCGCCGGGCTGCGGTGAGCGCACGCGATTGATGTGATGGCGTCGATCAGCAGGAACGCGCCGCCATCAGCGGCGATGTGGTGCGCGGTACTTGTTTTCCAGTCGTGCCACCAGCAGTGCCAGACAGATGGTCATGGAAAAATACAGCACGGAAATGGTGATATACGGTTCCCAGTAGCGCGCATAGGTGCCGGCCACGGTGCGCGCGGCATAGGCCAGTTCGGCCAGGCCGATGGCCGAGACCAGCGAGGAATCCTTCAACAGCGTGATGGCCTCGTTGCCCAGCGGCGGCAACATGCGGCGAAACGCCTGCGGCAGCACCACGTAGCGCATCGTCAGGCCATAGTTCATGCCCAGGCTGGCGGCGGCATAGGACTGGCCGCGCTCGATGGACTGGATGCCGGCGCGGAAGATTTCCGAGATATAGGCCCCCGCATTCAGGGACAAGGCCACCGTCCCCGACAGGAAGGCGCCGTAGTCCTGCTTGATGGTGCGCGCCAGCTCGCCCGTGATCAACAGGCCATGTTCCTGCTGCACCAGCAGCGGCATCACCGCGAAGTGGATCAGCATGATCTGCACGAACAGCGGCGTGCCACGGAAGAAGGCCACGTACAAGCCGGCCAGCCAGCGCATGAGCCGGGTCGGCCATTTCCACGGGCCGTGCTGCACCTCGGCCAGGCGCAGCATCCCCACCAGCAAGCCGATCACGGTGCCGATCAGGATACTGACCAGCGACACCTGCAAGGTCATGAGAACGCCCTTGGCGAACAACGGCGCATAGCCTTGGATGATGCTCCAGCGGAAATCCATGTCGGACTCGATTGGTGGGTGGAAAAAGGAGGATGGAAGGAAAGTTCACGTTGCCCTGACCGGATGGCCGCCTGGCGGCGCTGTCCGGGCATGGCACCTGAGGCTTACCTGTTCAAGGTGAACTTGTTGACTACCATCACTTACCGAAATACTGCGCGCTGATGGCGGCAAAGCTGCCATCGGCCTTCATCTCGGCCAAGCCCTTGTTGATCTTGGCCAGCAGTTCAGGATCATCCTTGCGCACGGCGATGCCATAGTCTTCCTTGGGGAAGCTCGGATCGGTGACGGTGCGCAGCTTGCTATTGGGGTTGTTGGCGATGTAGTTCTTGACCACCGGTTCATCGGCCACGACCGCATCGACGCCGCCGCTTTCCAGTTCCTTCAGGGCCAGCGGAGTGGAGTCGAAGCGCTTGATCTTGGCGCTGTTCTTGCCCAGCACCTGCTGCACCAGTTCGTCGCCTGAGGTGGCGCTCTGGGTGCCCACGGTCAGGGGCTTGAGGTCTTCCATCTTGCTGACCTTGGTATCGGCTGCCGGCAGGGCGATGGTCTGGGTCGCCACGAAGTAGGGATCCGAGAAGGCCACCGATTTCTTGCGTTCATCGGTGATGGTGATGGCCGAGATCAGCAGATCGCGGTCGCCCTGGGCCAGGAAGTTGAAGAAGCCTTCGAAGGGCGTGGGCACGAACTTGACCTGGATGCCGATCTTCTTGGCCAGTGCCTTCATGACGTCGATGTCGAAGCCGACCACTTCCTTCTGTTCGTTTTCGGAAGAGAAGGGCGCATAGGCCGACTCGACGCCGACCACGTAGACGCGCGCCGCCGCAGCCTGCGGGGCGGCGGCCG
This sequence comes from Herbaspirillum sp. B65, assembly GCF_000333555.1. NCBI lineage: Bacteria > Pseudomonadati > Pseudomonadota > Betaproteobacteria > Burkholderiales > Oxalobacteraceae > Herbaspirillum > Herbaspirillum sp. B65. The sequence goes on from NZ_BADI01000972.1 coordinate 2,639, forward strand.
ACTGGTCTTCCTGCTTGCCGCAGGCGGCCAGGCCCAGCATACCGACGAAGCCGGCGGTCAGCGCCAGCGCGCGGGCGTGGCGGGAGAACATCTTGATCATCTTGTGGATTTCCTTGTCTGGAATGGTTGCGTGCAACAGGGCGGTGAGCGCGGGTGGCGCAAGGGGCTGTGTTGCTTCAGGGTAATTTTGGGATTTTTTTGCAGGCGGCATTGTAAACCGCTCTGGGCGGATGGCGGGACATGGCGCGTCAAAAAGGCGCAGAAAATCGGCTGAAACGTGGCATCGTTGCAATGTTCAGGCAGGGCCGGCGGAGGTAGATTTTTCATCATCGTTAGTTCTTGCAATGCGGGAACTAAGTCCAATCGCCCCTCTCAAAAGCGCGCGCCATCTCCTCGCAGCGCGCAAGAAATAATTAAAAGCAACCCTTCGAATAACTCAGCCGTCATGACATGGGCCTGCGCAGGGATGACATGTGTTCCGCATCCATCGGGATATTTGCCATGCCGCGACGCGACGATTTTGCCAAAGAGAATTCGGCACGTAAGTCGGGAGGCAAGCGCCGTATCAGCGTGCCGATGCCGTATTGGAGACCAACTTGGATGACCAACTTTCGACCGAGCAGCTCACGGGCCGGGCCGCACCGAGGTCACCGCCATGGGATGGCGTATTGCAGCAGCTGCATCGCGAGATCGATCAGCATGGCGACGGCAGGTGTTTCGTCTGGGTTGACCCGGCCCAAGGAGAGCCTGACCTGGGAGAGACCGACCCTGGTCTGCGCGTCAGCATACCCATCGTGCATCCCAATTACGACCGCCGTTTCGCCCCCTATCTAGTCCCCTTGAATCTCAGTCGCTTCAGCGACGATTGCGTTCTCGCGGCCAGCATCGAGCTCGCGTGGACTGCCTGGAGCACACCTTTTCTCATGGCCCGCAGAGGGCAGCCGATCAGTGGCTGGATCATCAGTGAGCGCAGTGCGCGCGAGGTGGCCGCGTATTGGGGGAGGCACTGCTATTTGCATTTCGTGCAAGGACGGACCCACCTGCTGCGGTTCCATGATCCGGGTGTGCGAGGGATGCTATGGCAGGATCTCGATGCAGGGCAGCGCGCCTTGCTGCTACGTCCGGTGAAAGCCGTCTTCTCGCTGAATCGGCATCAGGCGCTGGAGTCCTTCAGCGCGCCATCGACGCCAGCCACTGGCCCAGATGTGGTCGCCTCCCACCGCCTTGATGAACAGTTGCGGCTCAGCGAGCAGCAATGGCAACAGGTCAATGATTACGCCACCGTACATGCCGCCTGGAGCTATCTGGTGGGCGAAGACCTGATCAGCCGCGATACCCCGGTGACCGAAGCCTTGCGACACAGCTTGGGCGTGGCGTCGTCCTATGGCGTGACGTCAGCGGACGACCGCATGTTGTTCCTGGTCTGTGGCTTGCGCCATGGTATCGGCTTTCACACTCATGCACGCATGGCCGAGGTCTGGCGACGCACCACCGGCGGCGAGCCATTCGTAGATGCCGTCGAAGCCGTGTCGGGTCTTCCCTTCGAGCAATTGTCCACCTACCTGATGGATTGAATTCTTGTTATGGCTTGCACCAACCCCCAAAACCCCGGCTGCAGAAATTGCAACAAGGACGGACTGGCGATTCTGCTGGCGCGTTACGCTGTTGTGCCGCTCAACATTCCGGGTGACATCCCGGCCCCATTGGGCAACAAGGTCACTGGCACCGCGCTGACCAACTACAAGTATGTATTGCGTACGCTGCGCGCAGGTTTCGTCTACCTGTTCTATGAGCGCCACCCCTCCAACATCACCATCAAATGGGAAGCCTACGCTGTCTCCCCCGAAGGCCGGCTGTGGAAGCGACCCTCGCACCTCTATCCCGAACCGGTGCCCGTGGAGCCGGTGTGCACGCGCAGCGGCGACAATATTCCGACATCAGTGATCCACATCGAACATCCTGCCAAGTGCGGTCGTGTCTGGATAGCATTTTCGCAGCATGCCTGGAGTGAAGCCACCTTCAAGGCTTTCGCCAGCGACATCAAACTGCGCGATCAACGTATGCAGACCTTTATCCCCAAGCTGTGGATCAGCGCGGGCGGTTATCGTCACGGCATGGTCGCCACCGAGGGCAACGTACAGAAGGTGCTCGAATACAACCCGGCCTATTCCCCCGACCTGCTCAATGAAAGGACCACCACCGGAGTATTCGGCAGCCCGAGCGGCAGGTATAACCGCACCAAGCTTCAGGCCAACACCACGATCCATCGATCCTTCAGCCGCAAGGACGAGGTCAAGCCTCTCGTGGCCAAGATGGAAGAAATCTGCACCCACGGCAAGGGCGAGAAATACAAGCCCATGGTCATGGGCGTGTGGGACGCGCTGGGCATTGGAATCGAACTCAATAACTTCCGTAACGAACCGGCGGGGTGGATGCATCGCTATAACACCGAGTTGCCGTTTCAGATCGATGGCATGTTGACCATCAGCAGCCTCAAGGATCTGCTGGAAAATCACGCCGGTGCCGTCGTCGATCGCAATGCGGATCTGGCCAAGCAGCGCGCGCAGCAGTACGACTTCGTCAAGGAGCGGGCGGAGGCGCAAAAGCTGCCCGCCGATACGAGGGAAAAACGCCTCAAGGCGATCGAGGTGCAGGAGTACGTACAGTCCAAAGGCGTCGAGGTGGACAACGTCTACCAGAACCGCATCATGCGCGCCGCCATGTTGCCCGACGCCGCGCGTGACAAGGAGTATGCCCAGATCAAGGCCGATGCCGACACGGTGGTCACGTCACGTGCCGCCTACCGGAAAGGCCGTGTTGAAAAAGCCTGGCCACCGTATGCGGAGAAACTCGACATGAAGGCCTACGAGACCTTCAAGAAGAATTTCGAAAGCCTGCAGGATGAAGCGACGGCCCTGATCGAAAAGCGCACCGCCGACATGCTCGCCTGGATGCAGTCCCGGCATTTCCTGGATGGACTGCGGGAGTACCACGGCGACGATATCCAGGATGCCGTCGCCTTCGAATCGCATGTCAGCGAAGTCACGTTCCTGTTGAACACGACCAAGAGCGGTCGCGGCAAGATCGACGAATGGGTCAATGATCTGCAGATCGCGGAATCCAACCTGATGTACCGCCTGTTGAGCATGAATCAAGATGCGGCGCGAACCGAAGTTTCGCAATTCCTGATCCAGGCCGAGACGTTCAGGAGCGATCAGACCGCAGCCACGGTCTGA
>NZ_BADI01000971.1:0-7491 GCF_000333555.1 Herbaspirillum sp. B65
GAGCCGGTTGGTGGAACGGCCAGTTGGTGACCCGCGACTATTACATCGCCGAGGATGTGAAGCACTGTCATTACTGGATCTACCGTGAGCGCATCGGCGATGTCGAGGGGATCGAGCCACAGTGGTATCTGCACGGTCTATTCGGCTAGGCAAGGAGCGACGCATCATGAGCCACACCTTGCCCCTGGGCGGCGCAGCGGCATCAGCCATTCCGGATTACGCCGAATTGTTCTGCCTGTCCAACTTCAGCTTCCTGGAAGGCGCGTCCCATGCCGAAGAACTGGCCGCCCGCGCAGTCCAGCTCGGCTATACGGCGCTGGCCGTGACCGATGAATGTTCGCTGGCCGGGGTGGTACGCGCTCACGTGGAAACCCGCGACGCCGGTATCAAACTGATCATCGGCTCCTTTTTCCGCATCGAATGGGAAGCGGGAAAATCCCCGCTCACCCTCATTGCCCTGGCGCAGAACCGTGAGGGCTACGGCAATCTATCCGAATTGATTACGCTGGGGCGCACCCGTGTCGAGAAAGGGAGCTACCACCTCAGCCTCGATGACCTGGCCGCACCACCCGCCTCGCATCGCCATTTGCGCGGGCTGCCTGATTGCCTCTTGATCCTGGCGCCGCATTATCCGGCCGATGCGGCCACCCTGGAGCGTCAGGCCCGGTGGCTGCAAGAGACTTTCCCGCAGCGTGCCTGGCTGGGCCTGACGCAACTGTATCGCCCGTTCGACGCCCTGCATCGCAGCGTGATTGACACTGTCGCCCGGCGTCATGGCCTGCCCGTCACAGCGCTCGGCCAAGTCAATATGCATGTGCGGTCACGCAAACCATTGCAGGATACCTTGACCGCGATTCGCCTTGGCAAGGCGGTCAGCGAGTGCGGTTATGATCTGGCCCCCAATGCCGAACAGCACTTGCGCTCGCGCTTGCGGCTAGCCAATGTCTTCCCCGCTTCTGCCTTGCAGGAAAGCTTGCGCATCGCCTCGCTATGTCATTTCAAGTTGAGCGAATTGCGCTATGAATATCCCGAAGAACTGGTGCCGGACGGGCAGACACCCGCCGGCTATCTACGCCAGGAAGTCTATCTGGGCGCCCATCTGCGCTACCCCGCAGGCATCCCGCAAAAAGTCATTGATCAGATCGAACATGAATTGACTCTGATTAACGACATGGCCTATGAAGCCTATTTCCTGACGGTCTATGACATCGTCCGCTTCGCCAAGGACCAGGGCATCCTGCGCCAGGGCAGAGGTTCCGCCGCCAATTCGGTGGTCTGCTACTGTCTCGGTGTTACCGAGGTGGACCCGACCTGTTCGGTCATGCTCTTCGAGCGCTTCATCAGCAAGGAGCGCGGCGAGCCGCCCGACATCGATGTCGATTTTGAACACCAGCGGCGTGAAGAGGTGATCCAGTACATCTATCGCAAATATGGCCGGATGCGCGCCGCCATTGCAGCCGCCGTGCATACCTATCGGCCACGCGGTGTCTTGCGTGACGTCGGCAAGGCGCTCGGGGTGGATGCTTCCATCGTCGACAAGGTGGCCAAATCGCAGCAGTGGTTCGACAGTCGCGACAACATGCTGGAACGCTTTGCCGAATGCGGCCTGGATGCCAGCTCGCCGATCGCCCAGCAATGGGCCGTACTGGCCTTGCAATTGATCAAGTTCCCGCGTCATCTATCGCAGCATACGGGCGGCTTCGTGATTGCGCGCCACAAGCTCTCGCGTCTGGTGCCCATCGAAAACGCCGCCATGCCCGAGCGCTCCGTCATCCAGTGGGACAAGGATGATCTTGAATCGCTGGGCTTGCTGAAGGTCGATATCCTGGCGCTGGGAATGCTGTCGGCCTTGCGGCGCGCACTGGAGCTGGTGGGCCAGCGGCGCGGCACACCCTTCACCATGCAGGACATCCCGCGCGAAGACCCTGCCACCTACGACATGATTTGCCAGGCCGACACCATCGGCGTGTTCCAGATCGAAAGCCGGGCGCAGATGAGCATGTTGCCGCGCTTGCAGCCGCGGCGTTTCTACGATCTGGTGGTGCAGGTGGCGATCGTGCGGCCGGGGCCGATCCAGGGCGGCATGGTGCATCCCTTCCTGCGCCGGCGCGCCGGTGAAGAGGCCGAGACCTATCCCAAGGAAATCCTGCGCCAGGCCCTGGAGCGCACCCGAGGCGTTCCCATTTTCCAGGAGCAGGTGATGCAGATTGCAGTGCTGGCCGCCGGATTCACCCCCGGCGAAGCCGATGGACTGCGGCGTGCCATGGCGGCCTGGAAGCGCAAGGGCGGCATGGACAAATATCAGATCAAGCTGATCGATGGAATGCTCGCACGCGGTTACGACAAGTCATTTGCCGAAGCCATCTTTCGCCAGATCCAGGGCTTCGGCGAATATGGTTTTCCGGAGAGTCATGCGGCCAGTTTCGCGCTCTTGGCCTATGCCAGCAGCTGGATCAAATGCCATGAGCCGGAAGCCTTCCTGTGTTCCTTGCTCAATAGCCAGCCCATGGGTTTCTACTCGCCCTCGCAGTTGATCCAGGATGCGCGCCGTCATGGCGTGCAGGTGTTGCCTGCGGATGTGATGTGCAGCCACTGGGAAAGTACGCTGGAAGAAGTCCAGGCAGCACGACCTGCGGTGCGGCTGGGATTATCCCTGCTGGGCAGCATGAGAGAGGAGGCCGCGCAGCGTATTGCACAAGCGCGCCGGAGCGCGCCCTTCACCGATCTGCCAGACCTGGCCCTGCGCGCCCATCTCGATAAACGCGACCTGCAGGCGCTGGCCGCCGGCAACGCCCTGCACGCACTGAGCGGGAACCGGCGCGAAGCCCTGTGGCAGGCGCTCGACGCCGCACCGACCAGCGATCTGCTGCGCAGCGCACCTTCACGCGAAGCCGCATTGCGCTTGCCGCCCCCTTCCGAAGCGCAAGACATCGTGGCCGACTACCGCAGTGCCGGCCTGACGCTGCGACGTCATCCACTGGCCCTGTTGCGGCCTCTGCTGAGCAAGCAGAAATTTCTTTCTCACGAGGTCATGGCCAGCTTTCAGGATGGGCAGTTCGCCCGGGGCTGCGGCATCGTCACCGTGCGCCAGCGGCCGGGCACCGCCAAGGGCGTCCTCTTCCTGACCATCGAAGATGAGACCGGCTCGACCAACGTCATCGTCTGGCCTGCGCTGGTGGCAAAACAGCGCAATGAAGTACTCAATGCCTCATTGCTGGGGGTCTACGGCATCTGGCAAAGCCATGCCGGCGTCAAGCATCTGGTGGCCAAGCGACTGGTCGACCTGTCTCATTTGCTGGGCGACATCAGTGTGAACAGCCGCGATTTCTGCTAGCGCCTCAGGAAGAGAAGGGCAGTTCCCCCTCACTGCCTGGCCGCGCTCCGAACTGATCAAATTCGGAAAGCGAAGAAAAATCTGCAAACAGATGTTCCTGGACTTTAAGGAACTGTTTGATGACGGGGCAATTGGAAAAAGGCGAATCGGCGAGCAAATCAATAGGAACCATCGGATTTTTTGCGCCACCCACGAGAAATGGAATTTGCCAGTGAAATTGGCATTTCTTGAAATTGCACCTGCGTCTTGCAGGTGCAAAGCAAAATTCAACGAATTGAGAAGAATCACCATGAAGACATCTTCCAACCTGAGCGGCCTTGCGGACGCTTCTCATGCTTTCAGTACCGACCCGGCCGCTACGGACAGCGTATCGGGCAATGGACAGAGCGCGCGTGCTCCAGACCGGAAAGCCGATTCCCAAGCTACCCAGAAAGCCCTAACCTATTCGGGGCGCTCGATCCGCGAGCAAATGCTCAAGGAAATGGGTTGTATGAGCGACAATGCCTTTATCATGACCATGGCGCAATGCAGAGCGCTTCCCAATTGGAAAAAGGTCGATGGCGCCGTCACTAGCGCCGCTGAAAGGCTGGGATTCACACGACCCAGCCCGACGCGATATCGGCATACCGGAGCCCGGATTTCCGCGGACCAGGCCTTCACCGAACTGATGAAAGCGAACCGCGACCGTCCGCTGCTCTTCAGCAGCGCCTCGGCCATGCAGGCGGCGGTGTTGTTGTCTTTCCTAAAAAATTCCGGCAACGATGCCTTCAACGTCTATGTTGGTCGGACACGGCAGCAGCAATTGGAAATCGGTGAATCCGACGTGTTGCCTGCCAAACTGATCAGCCACTATTGCAGCCGCTATGAAATAGTGGAAAGTGAATTGCCTCATTGCATCGAACACGGCGACATCGTCTGTATGGAAGGGCCCCACGATAGCGCCATATGGCATCCAGGCAAGGACGCGAACACGCTCAACCTGTTCGGCGTGGACAAGAGCAGTCCCGATGCCCCGATCCGCTTGATCGGCTTGACCTCGGTGTCCCAGGCGGGCGAAGGTCCGTTGGAACCCGGAGCGCTACGGCAACGTTTTCTGGACCATTATCACGCGCCGCAGACTGTGCGCGAATTCGCTCTTTTCGAGCAAGCCAAAGAAGATGGACAGAGTGGCGCGGACGGACATTGGTCACCGTATAGCGCCTATCGCTGGGTCGAGCAACACCAGCCTGAGGCCCTGAAGCAGGCACGCGCTTTCTTGGCGAAATTAAATGACCTGCAGCAAGCCAGGAGCAAGTCGGAAGAAAACGCACCGGAACTGGAGCGCCAGATCGACGAACTACTGAACACGAGCACGACTATCGTGCCGCCTCAGACGGACAAGATCAGGGGGGCGTTATACCACAGCAAGCCTCTGGATTTCTCGCTCAATGACTTGTTGGACCGGAAGAGGGAGGCGTCGACCATCGCCCCCAACGTAACAATCGGGCCGGGAGAAGACGGCCGGCCCCTCTTTCCTTATGCCGCGAACAGTCCGGCGCACCAGCAGCAAATGTTCAGCGCCGCCAAGGCATTTTATGACCGCTGCATGAATCCAGAATTTGCCCACAAGTTCGACGGCCTGATTTTGCATGGCGATGCCGATACCGGCATTGGTTTGGGCAGTGAGGTGCTGGTCGACAACTTTATCAAACAAGGCTTGCATGTCTGGACGGCTGACGTCGGGGCAAACGCGCAGTGGGTTCAACAGACTGGCAACGAAGAGAAAGAGGCGCAGGAAGCCGCTATCGCAGAGAGATTTCAGTCAGAGTGGAAGAACGCCGATGTGCTGGTCATCAACGCTACCGGCCAGGACGAGCAGGCGTTTTCCAGGACCGCCTGCGCCATGCTGGACCATGCCCGGGAGCATGGCAAGAAGGTCGTCATCACGTCTCATCAGAATCCGTTCGACGCCTTCTCCGCCCATATCGAGACCCCGTATGACGCGCTGTCGATCCGCCATATCGCGCGCGACGCGGAGGCGCGTAATCGCTTCCCCGAAAGTGTATGGAGCGAGGTCTACGTCAGTACCGACGTCGAAACCGATGGCCCCATCCCGGGGGACAACTCCATGCTTAGTTTCGGGGCGGCGGCCTATATGGCCGACAAGACTTTACTATCGACCTTCAGCGCGAACCTGGAGTTATTGCCGGGCGCCAAAGGTAACCCGGGGACGATGGCCTGGTGGCAGACTCAGCCGGAAGCCTGGGCCGCTGCCCGCAAGGATCTTCGGGATCCGAAGGAGGCCATGCGCAGCTACGTCCAATGGGTAAAGTCCCAACCGGCGAGCAAGCCGGTATTTGTCGCCTATCCCGCCGGTTTTGATTTTATGTTCATGTACTGGTACATGATCCACTTCGAAAGCAAGAGCCCATTCAGCTTTTCTGCCATGGACATGCGCAGCTACGCATCTGCCACGCTGGGCAGCGGCTACAGGGAAAGCGGCAAGGACAACATGCCAGCCTCCTGGAAGGATCCGCTGGAACATGATCACACTGGTGTCAACGATGCTATCGAGCAAGGTGCGATCTTCTGCAACATGCTTGCGGCCAACCATGATAGACGCAACACAGAAGCGGCTCGCCAATCGAGGGCATGACAAACTTCTGAATCGTTGGCCGGCAGGGTAGTGCAAGCTCATCATTGTCGGTCGTTAGAATCCATCCAAATCAAGCGGGAGCTGCTGGGACGCGTTTAAAACAACCCCCGCTGACTTTTGGAGCGCACTCGCCTTCACGCCGATAAGCCTAATAGATCGCTCGAGGTTGACGCGCTTGAGGCATTGCCCGGCTGCGGCCCTGATCTCCATCGCCTCCGAGATGGCAACTGGCAATGCCATGTCTCGTGTCACAGTACTGAAATCATTGAAGCGAAGCTTGATACTTATCCTGCGCGAGTAGTAGTTCTTCCTTAAAAGATCTGCTGCAAGCTGGGTGCATAGGCGAGTCAATATCCGTCCAAGCTCGATCTTGTCTGAAACAGCATGTAAGTCACGTTCGAACGTCGTTTCCCGACTCATTGAGACAGGTTCGCTATGAGTGACCACCGGCCGCTCATCTAAGCCATGGGATACGCGGTACAACCATCGCCCATAGCTAGCCCCAAAATGCTCAACCAGCCAGGATTCCGCTTGTTCCGCAAGGTCGCCGATGGTGTGAATATCCAGCGCCTGGAGACGCGAGAAGGACTTGGGGCCAATCCCATTTATTTTGTTGGCTGACATTGGCCATATGCGAGACGGTAGGTCTTCCATGCGGATGATCGTAATTCCGTCAGGCTTGTGCATATCGGAAGCGAGCTTGGCTAATAGCTTGTTCGGTGCCAATCCCACAGAACACGTCAAACCAGTTGCTGCGTGAACCGCTGATTTCAGACTCCGGGCGATTTGCTCGGACTCGCCCTCTAGCAAAGAGACGTCTGCATAGACCTCATCAATTCCGATATCCTCAACAATGGGACTGATAGACCTCACCGCATCCTTGAATAGCCGAGAATACTTCCGATACAGATCAAAGTTCACCGGGAGCAATATCGCATCAGGAGCCAAGCGCGCGGCTTTCATTGTGGGCATAGCGGAATGAACGCCTAAGGCACGAGCTTCATATGTGGCGGTCGTTAAAACACCTCGCCCGACGTAATCCCGTAAACGCGAAAATTCGAGATCTCCTGCGTTATTTCGCCGTGGTGCGTGCGTGGACCGACCTGCCACAACCACTGGCTTGCCCCGAAGTTCGGGATACTGTAGTAACTCACAGGATGCAAAGAAAGCATCCATGTCAATGTGAGCAATCCGACGGCCGCCAGTCATTATGTTAGGAAGTTATTTAGAACACATCTCACGTCTATTGATGAAATGAGTTCCAGCCTTGAATATTGCCGCCATCGGTTTTTCTCCAATTCCTGCTGCAACGAAAAAAGGATCAGTAATGCGGCGGCTTCTCGTTGGCCGCGGCGCGATCCTGGCTGGTATCGGACAATTCCTTGAAGCGCTTGGCCAGGGCGTGCAGCAGCATTTCCAGTTCTTCTATCTTCTTTTGCTGGCGATAGACGGTCTGGTTGAGCTCATCGACCAGGTCTTCCTGGTGGGCGATCTTCATCTCGATGTCGATCAGGCGGTCGTC
>NZ_BADI01000970.1:0-1279 GCF_000333555.1 Herbaspirillum sp. B65
CTTGATATTCCGGGACGCCGACCTGCATGCATTTCTGAAATGGCGCAGAAAGTGGCTGACTCGCTTTATCGCAAGCTGCCTGTCCAGCGGCATAAGTCTTGATTGACAACGGACTTCCGCATGAAATGAAATTTCCTTCCGAGTGATCGGAGAGGTGGTGCTCCTCCGTCCCCTCTGTAACAATATTGTCATTTTCATGGCCTATACTCGCGTCTCTCCCAGCCTGGCCTGCTGCGCCGCAGTTCCACCCATCCTGTCTCTCACCCGCTTGGCGTACGCTTGTTTTTCGCTGAGTAAAACAGCTTTCCTGATTGCCGTTGTATGCCTATCGATGCCATTGCGCCTCTGAAAATATTTTTCAAAGACGTACCGGATTTCGGTTTTTTGTTCGTCTAATGATTGTTGAGCACGGGAATGAAACGCACAGAAACGGATGAATGGTTTTCCCGAGAGATATTGCCTCTCGAGAATGCTTTATGGCGGTTCCTTCGACGCAACAGCCATGGGAGTGGCGATGAAATTGCAGACCTGATGCAGGAGGTTTACGTGCGTCTGTATGAGGCATCATGCGTAAGCCGGCCTGAACAGCCCAAGGCATTCATGTTTTCCATCGCAAGAAATCTGCTGATCGATCGGGCACGTCGATCGCAAGTGGTGTCAATCGAAGCCTATGCCGATCTGGAGGCATTGGAGATTACGCCAGATTTGCTTTCTCCAGAACGCCATGCGATTGGTTTGCAAGAGTTGCGTTTGCTTCAACGTGCGCTCGATGAACTCCCGGAGCGCTGTCGCCAAGTCGTCAAACTTCGCAAGATCGACGGACTTTCCCAGCGCGAGGTAGCTATGCATATGGGAATTGCGGAGGACACGGTGGAACGACAGATATCAAAGGGAATCAGGGCAATGGCACAAAGCCTGTTGAGCATGGGCGTGACGGTTGCATTAGCCGGAAAGAGGACTTCCTGCCAGAACAAGGAGGAGGCACAATGAAAAGATCTTCTCGTGTCGAAGCCGAGGCGACAGACTGGCTGGCACGACGCGACAGGGACGATTGGAGTAGCAGTCAGCAGGAGAGTCTGGACGCCTGGTTGAATGACGCGACGGAAAATCGAATCGCCTATCTTCGCATGGAGCGAACCTGGTCGCGTGCAGATCGTCTTGTGACGATGAAGAGACCGGGCCAAATGTCTGTGCCTCCGCAGAAAGGTTTTTGGGGATCGTCGAACGGTGCTGCGTCTGGCTGCCAGCGTGATGCTGGGCAGCTCAGTGGCCATGCTGG
>NZ_BADI01000969.1:0-7900 GCF_000333555.1 Herbaspirillum sp. B65
GGCCAGCACCAGGGAGGTAAATTCGGTGGCCCATCGGGATCGCGGCGATTTCGACGCTGATGTTGGTCCCGGGGCGATGTAACTTGAAGGACGGAGTACGCGCATCCTTGTTGGTACCGCGATGTTCGACCAGGCTGATACGGTCGGACAGCAGCACGATTTCTTGCAGGAGTTCCTGCATCTCACGGGATTTGGCGCCATCATCGAGCGACGCGACGATCTCGATCGGGTGGCTGACCTTTTCCAGATAGGCCTTCAATTGGGTCTTGAGATTGGCATCAAGCATGATGATTCACTTCCTCGTTGAGAGATTCAAAGTCGCCCTGACCACGGCCTCGCCCTTGTGGGGGTCGACCGCTTGCCCGGGGGGAGCGGGGCAGGACGGGTACTGCAGGGATGTTCTTCAGAGCAGGATGTTCTTCAGAGCATTTAATTGCCGAGTGGGCGTAGCGAGCGGGCCGAGGTCCGTGGGAGAAGCGCAGCCGTACTTCAGTACGGCGAGCATCGCAGCGCGGAGATCGGCCCGCGCAGTAGCCCAATCGGTAATTAAATCTTGCCGACCAGGTCCAGGGAAGGCTTCAGGGTGGCAGCGCCTTCTTCCCACTTGGCGGGGCAGACTTCACCCGGGTGCGAAGCGACGTACTGGGCAGCCTTGACCTTGCGCAGCAGTTCCGAAGCGTCACGGCCGATGCCGTTGTCATGGATTTCCAGGACCTTGATCTGGCCTTCCGGATTGATCACGAAGGTACCGCGCAGTGCCAGGCCTTCTTCTTCGATCAGCACTTCGAAGTTGCGTGCCAGGGTAGCGGTCGGGTCGCCAACCAGCGGATATTGCACCTTCTTGATGGCTTCCGAGGTGTCGTGCCAGGCCTTGTGGGCGAAGTGGGTATCGGTGGAGATACCGTAGATTTCAACGCCCAGCTTCTTGAATTCAGCGTAGTTGTCGGCCAGATCTTCCAGCTCGGTCGGGCACACGAAAGTGAAGTCGGCCGGGTAGAACACGAACACGGACCACTTGCCCTTCAGGGTAGCTTCGGTGATGTCGACGAACTTGCCATCGTGGTAAGCGGTTGCCTTGAACGGCTTGATAGTGGTGTTGATCAGGGACATGTCGATTTCCTTTTAAAGGGGGGTTGAGTGAAGCGATGGATTGAATAGTAGAACGCCAAACAAAATAGATCAATTTTATTTAATCAATAATTTTGATTGGATTTAACTATCGATCTTGAGGATCAGCCTATCATCGGACTGGGCGAGCGCAAACGGCACCCTCGCCTGGACTACATGGCGACAGCCAGCGCCGATGCAAGCACGACGCTGGCCCCATGGCGAGACTGATCGCTTAAGATGGAGCACTTCCGTGCTCGCCCCGGAGCGGGGCAAGCGGAAGTGGGAGCAATGTTACTGCAAGCACGCCGTTCTTGTGCGAGCGCACAAGCCGACCAATCCTGATCCTTCATACCGATGAGCGAGCACCGTCCCCAACCCGGCCACCGCGCCGATTTCCTTCATTTCCACCCGATCCAGACGCGCTGGATGGACAACGATGTCTATGGTCACGTCAACAATGTGGTCTATTACAGCTGGTTCGATACGGCGGTGAACCACTACCTGGTGGAGCGCGGCGTACTGGACATCGAACGGGGAGAGGTGATCGGCCTGGTCATCGAGACGCAGTGCAACTATTTCGCCTCGGTGGCCTTCCCCGAGCAGGTCGAGGTCGGCGTGCGGGTGGCGCATCTGGGGCGCAGCAGCGTGCGTTATGAACTGGGGATCTTCAAGGCGGGGCAAGAGACTGCCGCCGCGCAGGGTCACTTCGTGCATGTGTACGTGGATCGCGCCAGCCGCCGCCCGGTGGCACTACCTGAAGCGTTGCGCAGCGCGCTCATGCCCCTGACCGCGCTCATGCCCGGTTGAGTCCGGAGCTGCCGCCCAGCGGCGCTCAAAAAGAAAACGCCCACCGCATCCCTGCGGCAGGCGCTTCCTGTCTTCTCCGAACCGGTCAGCTTAGGCTGCCAGCTTCTTCTCCAGCTTGTCCTTCACTCCTTGCAGTTCGACCGGCAGCTTGTGCTTGAGCTTGTCGAACAGTTCTGCGTGCAGCTCCAGTTCCTTCAGCCAGGCGGCCTTGTCGATGGAGGTGATGGTGGTGAACTGTTCGGCGCTGAAGTCCAGGCCTTCCCACTGCAGATCCTCGAAACGCGGGGTGATGCCGAACAGGTGCTCGACACCGCCGGTCTTGATACCTTGCGGGTCTTCGATGCGGTCCAGCATCCACTTCAGCACGCGCATGTTGTCGCCGAAGCCCGGCCAGACGAACTTGCCATCGGCATCGGTACGGAACCAGTTGACGCAATAGATCTTGGGCAGCTCGGCCGGCGAGGCGGCGATCTTCTTGCCGATGTCCAGCCAGTGCTGGAAGTATTCGCTCATGTTGTAGCCAGCGAAGGGCAGCATGGCGAACGGATCGCGGCGCACCACGCCCTGCTGGCCGACAGCCGCAGCGGTGGTTTCCGAACCCATGGTGGCAGCCATGTAGACGCCTTCGACCCAGTTGCGGGCTTCGGTCACCAGCGGCACGGTGGTGGAACGACGGCCACCGAAGATGAAGGCCGAGATCGGCACGCCGGCCGGATCATCCCAGGCCGGGTCGATCACCGGATTCTGGGTCGCGGCGACGGTGAAGCGTGCGTTCGGGTGAGCTGCCTTGCGGCCGGTTTCCTTGCCGATTGCCGGGGTCCAGTCCTTGCCCTGCCAGTCGATCAGGTGCGCCGGGGCTTCCTTGGTCATGCCTTCCCACCAGACGTCGCCATCATCGGTCAGCGCAACGTTGGTGAAGATGGTGTTGGCCGCGACCGAGGCCATGCAGTTGTAGTTGCTCTTTTCGTTGGTGCCGGGGGCCACGCCGAAGTAGCCGGCTTCCGGGTTGATCGCGTACAGGCGACCATCGGCGCCCGGCTTGATCCAGGCGATGTCGTCGCCGATGGTGGTGACCTTCCAGCCGCCAAAAGCCTTGGGCGGGATCAGCATGGCGAAGTTGGTCTTGCCGCAGGCCGAGGGGAAGGCCGCTGCCACGTAATGCTTCTTGCCCTGGGGCGACTCCACGCCCAGGATCAGCATGTGCTCGGCCAGCCAGCCCTGGGCGCGGCCCATGTTGGAGGCGATGCGCAGGGCGAAGCACTTCTTGCCCAAGAGCGCGTTGCCGCCGTAGCCCGAGCCATAGGACCAGATCTCGCGGGTTTCCGGGTAATGCACGATGTACTTGGTGGCGTTGCACGGCCAGGCCACGTCCTTCTGGCCAGCCGCCAGCGGAGCGCCCACCGAGTGCACGCAAGGCACGAACTCGCCATCGGCACCCAGCACGTCATACACCGCACGGCCCATGCGGGTCATGATGCGCATGTTGACCGCCACATAGGCCGAATCCGACAGTTCCACGCCGATGTGGGCGATGGGCGAACCCAGCGGCCCCATCGAGAACGGCACCACGTACAGGGTGCGGCCAGCCATGCAGCCGTCGAACAGGCCATGCAAGGTCTGGCGCATCTCGGCCGGATCGGTCCAGTTGTTGGTCGGGCCGGCGTCTTCCTTGTTCTGCGAGCAAATGAAAGTACGGTCTTCCACCCGCGCCACATCCGACGGGTCGGAGCAGGCCAGGTAGCTGTTGGGACGCTTTTCCTGATTGAGCTTCTTCATGGTGCCGGCAGCGACCATCTCGGCGCACAGGCGGTCATATTCTTCCTGCGAACCATCGCACCAGTAAATGCGAGCCGGCTTGGTCAGTGCGGCGATTTCGGCGACCCAGTTGATCAGTTTCTGGTGTTTGACGTAGGCGGGCGCATTGACTGCGGGAATGCCTGCCATGAGGGGTTGGTTCATATGCTACCTCCAATGCCACAAGTTGATGAATTCGGTAGGCACGGCAGGATCGTCGTGGTCCGGGAAGCAGCGCGACATCCACGCGCCAGCTCGACAATACGGCGATCTTGTCGATGGCAGCCGCCCTGTCCGGGTCTGGCTACCGGGCCCGACACCCGTGTTGGCGGCGGGCCTTGTTCACTCTTCGACAGTCGAGAGTGGAAGAAAGTGGCTGCGATTGTACCCCGATAAAACAGAATTTACGCAAATTTGTAGCGGAAAATACCCGACTTATGTAGTAGGTAATTACAAATCGGAAGAAATCTGTTTTTTCATTACCATGGCGTATAACAGCGATTTTCCGAAAAACCGCTTCAATACTGGATTTTCGCGGGATACAGCCGATCCAACCATTCACAATATGAATATCACTCCCCAAAAATGGGACGATTATTTCATTTTCGCTCTTTGGCAACGCATAGCCGGACAATGACTGACAGACCTTGTCAGCGTACAGAGCAATGCACTCTTCCACAGCGCCTACAGATGCGAGCGGTCCGTCATCCTGACAGGCATCACACCGGATCGGAGCAATCCCTTTATGATGTCGGCCAGAGGTCATCGGCCCGCTCGCGCGAGGGGCTGCTACCCCACCCTTCACGCATGTCTGCCAGGAGACTCTCATGAAAATCGCCATCCTCGACGACTACCAGGATGCCGTGCGCCACCTCGATTGCTTCAGCCTGCTGGCGGGTCACGACGTCAAGGTATTCAACAACACCGTGCGTGGCATCGGCCAGTTGACGGCGCGCCTGTCGCCCTTCGATGCCGTGGTCCTGATTCGCGAGCGCACGGCGTTGACCAGGCCGCTGCTGGAAAAACTGCCGCTGTTGAAACTTATCTCCCAGACCGGCAAGGTCAGCGGCCATGTCGATGTGGCCGCCGCCACCGAGCGTGGCATTGCCATCGTCGAAGGCGTGGGCGACCCGACCGCGCCAGCCGAACTGACCTGGGCCCTGATCATGGCCGCCATGCGCCGCGTGCCGCAATACTGCAGCGCCCTGCGTGCCGGCGCCTGGCAACAGGTCTCGCCCACGCCGCATCACAATATGATCGGCACCGCCTTGAAGGGGCGCACGCTGGGCATCTGGGGCTACGGCAAGATCGGCAAGCTGGTGGCCGGCTACGGTCGTGCCTTTGGCATGTCGGTGCTGATCTGGGGACGTGAGGCCAGCCGCGAGCAGGCCGTCAAGGATGGTTACCAGGCCGCGGCCAGCAAGGAAGAGTTCTTTGCCCAGGCCGATGTTCTGAGCCTGCACCTGCGCCTCAACGACGCCACCCGCGCCATCGTCAAGGCCACCGACCTGGCCCGGATGAAACCGACCGCCTGCTTGGTCAACACCAGCCGCGCCGAACTGGTCGAGCCCGAGGCCCTGGAAGCGGCGCTCCAGGCCGGTCGCCCTGGCCTGGCCGCGCTCGATGTCTACGAGCGCGAACCGTTGCCGGTGGAGTCGCCCCTGCTACAGATGGACAACGTGGTGGCCGCGCCGCACCTGGGCTATGTGGAAAAAGATGGATATGAACTTTACTTCCGTGCGGCCTTCCAGAACATCGTCGACTACGCCGCTGGACGGCCTGCCAACGTCCTCAATCCTGAGGTTCTGGGGTAATACGGTGAATGGTTCTTACCGGCGGGTCATAAGCCAGTTGCGGCATCGGCCCGCCACGCTTCCACAGGTGCCGCCAGCCCGGTGGCCAAGGTAAGGGGGCTCCCGCATAGTCGGGGACGTTGCGCCGCACCGGGATCACCGGCAGATGCTCGGGCATGGTGCCGTGGTCATGCCAGCCCAGGCTGAAGGCATAGTCCGGCAGCAGCGTGGCGCATACCTGCTCGAACCAGTTGGCATGTTCCTGGTCCTCCCCCAAGGCGCGCGCCAGCCCTTGCGGATCGAATTGCGCCAGCAGGCGTGCCAGTTCCTCGGGCGAAGAGGAGGGCCCATCGCCCCAGCCCAGCACCGGATTGAAGTTGTAATCGGCGCCCGAGCCATACCAGCCCTCGCGCCGGGGCCGTTCGATCCAGTTGCGCGGGCCGCTGAAGAGATGCCAGCGCCAATGCAGCCCGGAAGGCTTGGGCCAACTGTACAAGTAAAGCCGCTGGTAACCGGCCCGGTGCAGTTCGCGCACCATGGCCATGAGCCGTGCATGGGGCATCCGGTCGGGTGGCGCACGGCGAAACAGGATGGGCGTGCCATCGGCGTGCTGCACTTCGTCGGAGGACAGGTTCAGGTCCAGGGTGCGCACTTCGCTGCCGAAGCGCGCAGAAATCCAGCCCGTCAACAGGTTGACGAGCACGATCACGCCATAGCCGCGATGGCGGTGGAAGATGACGGTGCCGGGTGCCAGAGGTTTCATATCCGGGCCATTATAAATGGCTTGGCAAAATCGCTCCCAAGGCCGGCGCCGACACACGAAAATGAAGCTTGCTGCGTGTAAGATAGCGCCTGGCCCGGGCGCAGCGCCCTTCTCCAGGGCCCGGGACCGCATCTTGCTTATCCCGTTTGATGAATTTTTTGACCAGTTGGAAGATAGGAAACCCATGAGCCTGCGCATCATCGCCACCGGCGGCACCTTCGACAAGCACTACGACGAAATCGCCGGCCAGCTGGGCTTTGGCCAAAGCCACCTGCCGGACGTCATCGCCCGCGCCCGCATCACTACCGAAGTCTCCCTGGAAACCCTGCGCCTGCTGGATTCGCTGGAGATGCAGGATGCCGACCGCCAGCGCGTGCTGCAAGCCTGCCAGGCCTCGCCCCAGCAAGCCATCGTCATCGTCCACGGCACCGACACCATGCAGCAGACCGCCCAGGTACTGGGCCCGGCGTTGAGCGACAAGACCGTGGTGCTGACCGGCGCCATGATCCCCTACGAGATCGCCAATTCGGATGCCCTCTTCAATTTCGGCTTTGCCTGCGGCGTGGCCCAGGTGCTGCCGCCGGGCGTGTATGTGGCCATGAATGGCCGCATCTTCGCCTGGAACAAGGTCGCCAAGAACCGCAGTGCCGGCGTGTTCGAACCCATCTGAAAAAATCTTACGCCTGGTGCGCTTGCTGCTGCGCCCACTGGCGGCAGAACGACAGCAGCGCCGCCAGGCTGGGCGAAGGTGCGCGGTGGCGGCTGACCACCATGTAGAAATGGCGGCGCAGGGTCGGCAGTGGCGTCTCCAGTTCAACCAGCTTGCCCGATTCGATCAGGTCTTCCACCACCGAGCGCGACAGGCAACTGATGCCCAGCCCTTCGGCCGTGGCGCGCTTGATCGCCTCGGAGTTGCCGAACTCGAAGGAGGACGGCAGGTGATGCAGGTAGGGAATCAAGGCGTGCTCGACCGCCTCACGCGTACCGGAGCCGGCCTCGCGCAAGAGCCAGTCGGCCTGGCGCAGCATCTTCAGCGTGATCTTGCGCGCGGTCGCGACGATGGGGTGAGTGGGTGCGGCCACCACGATCAATTCATCGGTCATCCACGGCTCGACCCTGACGTCATCGGCATGGCACGGCCCTTCGATCAAGCCCGCATCCACCTCGAAATTGACCACCGCCTCCACGATGTCGGCCGTATTGGCCACCAGCGCCCGCACCCGGGCACCAGCATGAATGCGCCGATATGCCGCGATCATGGCCGGCAGCAGATAGCTGCCGATGGTGGTGGACGCCCCCAGGTGTAACTCACTGCCGGCGGCCGGATCGCTGAACTGACGCTCGATGGTCTGTGCCGCATCCAGCATGTGGCGCGCCTGCGGCAGCAATTGACGGCCGCTGTCATTCAAGACCAGGCGCTTGCCGACGCGGTCGAACAACTGCACCCCGAGCAGGCTTTCCAGTTCATTCAAGGAGGCACTGGCCGCCGACTGCGACAAGGCCACCATGCCCGCCGCCGCCGTGGTCGAGCCGGACTGCGCCACCGCCAGGAAGATCTGCAATTGCCGCAGCGTAATCCTCATTGTTTTCCCTCCATCCTTCCCGGCCCGCGGGAGAGTTCATCATCACCAAA
>NZ_BADI01000968.1:0-10006 GCF_000333555.1 Herbaspirillum sp. B65
CAAGCTCGATTTCTGGTCGATGCCTGGCGTCATGCCGACAGTGCCGGCTTTGCCCGTGCGCTCAAGGAACTGCAAGAGGACGGCAGCTTCTCCAGCCACTTCACGGTCCAGGCCCTGCTGCGCGAGCGCAACCCGGGCCTGGCCGCCGGCATCGCCGAGCTGCTGCACCGGCAGGACCAGGCCGTGGCGGCCATCGGCATCCTGCACCTGGTGGGGCCGGACAGTGTGCCGCTATTGCTGGGCAAGCGAGGCTTACAGGTAAAACAACTTTATTGAGCCCATCGGCGACTGTCCGCGCGGCGAACAAAAAAGGGATGAGCATGGGCTCATCCCTTTTGCTTGCGCTCTGACGCCTGCGGATCAATGGGAACGGATCATGGTCCCGAAGGCCTGTTCGGTCAGCACTTCCAGCAGCAGCGAGTGCTCGATGCGACCATCGATGATGTGCACCGTGTTCACGCCCGACTTGGCCGCATCCAGCGCCGAGGAAATCTTGGGCAACATGCCGCCGGAGATGGTGCCATCGGCGAACATCTCGTCGATCTCGCGCGCCGACAGGTCGGTGAGCAGCTTGCCGGCCTTGTCCTGGACGCCCGCGATGTTGGTCATCATGATCAGCTTTTCGGCGTGCAGGATCTCGGCGATCTTGCCGGCCACCACGTCGGCGTTGATGTTGTAGGCCTGGCCATCGTCACCAAAGCCGATGGGCGAGATGATGGGGATGAAGGCGTCATCCTGCAGCGCCTTGACCACGGCCGGGTTGATCGCCTCGATCTCGCCCACGTAACCGATGTCGAGGTAGGCGCCCGGATGCTCCTTGTCCGGCATCTGCATCTTGCGCGCGCGGATCAGGCCGCCATCCTTGCCGGTCAGGCCCACCGCCTGGCCGCCATAGTGATTGATCAGCATCACGATGTCCTGCTGCACCTCGCCGCCCAGCACCCATTCCACCACTTCCATGGTTTCTTCGTCGGTAATGCGCATACCCTGCACGAAGGTACCTTGCTTGCCGATCTTCTTGAGCGCTGCATCGATCTGCGGGCCACCACCGTGGACCACCACCGGGTTCATGCCCACCAGCTTCAACAGGATCACGTCACGGGCAAAGCCGTGCTTGAGGCTTTCCTCGGTCATGGCATTGCCACCGTACTTGACCACGATGGTCTTGCCGTGGAATTTGCGGATGTACGGCAGCGCCTCGGCCAGGATTTCGGCTTTGATCTGGGGGGCTACGTGGGTCAGGTCGGTGGTCATGGCATGGTCCTGTGGATGGGATGGGGATGGGGATGCGTTTAGGGACGGGATTTTACATGGAAAGCAGGCCGACTTCGCAGCGCAACATGCAGCCTGTCCGATCCAGGCAACGTTGCCGCGCTCAGGCGCTGCAGGCGCGGATTTCCTGGTCGGGGAAAGCACTCTTGATGTTCTCCAGGGCAGTGCGGGCTTCCGGTGTCAGGTCACGCAACTGGAACACCTGCTTGCCGGCCCCGGAACGCCGCGCAATGATGCGCGCACTGCGCACCCCGCGCGAGATCAGCTGGCCGACGTAGGCCTTGGCTGCCTCCTCGGTACGGAAGATGCCCAGCGAGACGCCATAGCGCAGCGCCGGATTGGGGAAGCTGTCGGGAATGACGTAGAAGTCGCCAATGCCCAGCCGGCGCAGCTCGGCAACGCGGCGATCAGCGCCCTCGCGCCCGTTCTCGGGGGCGATATAGACCATGTGGCTGGTGACGTCCTGGGTCAGCTTCTGGACCACCTTGTCGCCCAGGTTCAGGCTGGCCAACTGCTCCGAGAAGCGGCGCGCATCCGCAGCGGTGAAGTTGCCCACTTCGGTACAGGAGGGGGTGACGGCGGCTGTCTGGGTGGCGGCGGCGGTCGGGGCCGGCTGGGTCGCAGTGGTGGAGTTGGTGGAGGTAGCGGGCGTGGCCGAAGCCGCCGCCGCTGTGGCATCCGCACTGGCCACCTGGGCTGTGGCCGGTTGCGCGCGCAGTTGCGAGGCCAGCTTTTCGCTATTGGCCGGCAACACGCTCAACAGTTCAGGATGCAATTGCTGGGCCAGGCGCTGGGGTTCGCGGCGCTCGGTGGCGCTGGCGCCGAAATAACCGCGCGTCAATCCGAACAGGATTACGTTACCTGCCAGCAATAGCCAAAAAAGCAGTTTCAGCTTCATCCTTGCCTTGTCTTTCCTTGCCCTGGTTGATTCTTCGATTGCCTGGATGGACCGGCGCTCAGCATTCCTGGTTCATCGCCACCTGCAGGCCGATGAGCACCAGATTATCCACCTTTTCCAGCGGCGTCTCGCCCAGCGTCAGGTAAGGCGCCAGCAGCAAACCCGCGCCCCCGGCCAGCAGGCAGCGCAGGCTGGCCTGCGGACGCTGGCGGCGACGTTCGGCCAACGCGTGCTCGATCGCCCCGACCTGGGCGGCGATGCAACCGGAGACGATGGCCTCCACCGTATGTTCGGCGAACACCCGCTCAGGCGGGGCGGCGCCATCGATGCGCGGCAACTGGGCGGTATTCAAGGCCAGCGAGGTCGCCATGGTGCCAAACCCCGGCAGGATCATGCCGCCCTCGAAGACGCCCTCGGCGCTGACCACGTCGATGGTGGTGGCCGTACCGCAGGTGGCCACCAATAATTCCTCGCCGGCAAACAGCGCGCGCGCACCGATGGCAGCGGCAAAGCGATCGCATCCCAGCTGGCCGGGATGGCGGTAGCCATTGCGCAGCCCGGCCCGTTGCGGGGTGGAGGCAAACCATTCGACGATCACGCGGGGGCCGAACACCTGTAGCAGGATGGCCTGCAGACTCTCATGCAAGGCCGCGCCGGCGACATTGGAGATGCACACCTGCAAGTCGCTGCCGGACCTGGCCAGACCGGCCCACTGCGGCACCAGTGCCGAGAACTCGGCGCGATCCACGGCCCCCTGCTGGCGCCAGCAGCCCAGCGCAGGGGCGGCGGTGTCGGCCGAGTCGGGCACGGCCCACTTGATGCGGGTATTGCCGGCGTCGACCAGCAGCATCATCCGTCCTGCAAGCGCAAGGAGACATCACCGGCCAGCACCTCCACCTGCCCGGCCTCGGTATCGATCAGGAAGCGGCCCATCATGTCCACCCCCAGCGCAATCCCTTCATGGACCACGCGACCGTTATCGACGATCTTGACCGACTGCCCGGCATAGGCGTGGAAGGTTTCCCAGCGCTTGACGAAGGCGCCGAAGCCGCGCTGTTCGAACTCGGTCAGCACTTCGGACAAGGCACTGACGATGATGGCCAGTACCGTTTCGCGCGGCGGCTTCTGCAATTCGGGCGCCGCTCCCACCGCGCGTTGCAATTCATCTTCCAGCCCCGACGGCACCGCCAGGTTCAGGCCGATGCCGATCACGGCCCAGGTCGCATCGGCACGGCCGCCCTCGGCAGCAGTCTCGATCAGAATGCCGGCCAGCTTGGCGCCATCGCGCAGCACATCATTGGGCCATTTCAATTGCGGCCGCACGCCGAATACCTCCAGCGCCTCGGCCAGGGCCACGCCGACGGCCAGCGGCAAGCCCAGGAGCGCGTGGGTGGGCCGCTGCAGGCGCCAGGCCAGCGAAAAGGTCAGCGAATCCTGCGGCTGGGCGCGCCAGGGCCGACCAGCGCGGCCACGGCCGGCGGTCTGGCGGTCGGCCACCAGCAGCAAGGGACGCTGCAGGCTGGAAAGACGTTGCATCAGGTCGATGTTGGTGGAACCGGTCTGGGCCACCGCCTCGACATCGATGCGCTGCTGGCCTTGTGGATCGGAACCGGCCAGCAACATGCCGATGCGCTCGGGGCGCACCAGCGGTGCCGAATCGGGTTCGGCGGACAAGGGAAAAGTCAGGGTCATGCTGCGCATTGTAACGGCAGTGGGCCTGTGCGCGAATGTAAAGCCTGCTCTCGGTCAGCCCGGGGCCACTGAAATCGGTTACCCTCTGGCCCATGCCCGCCCCGCCCGACCACGCCCCCGTGCTTCCCGCTACCCCGGCCAGCGCTCCGGTGGCCTCGTCGTTCGCCCGCGTAAGCCTGCTGGTCTATACGCTCTTGATCGTCTATGCCAGCTGGTACCCCTTCTCCGGCTGGCGCGACATCGGCATCAAGCCCTTCGATTACCTGGGCGCGCGCCTGCCCTATTACTGGACCGGCTTCGACGTCTGGACCAATGTCGCCGGCTATGCCCCGCTGGGCCTGCTGCTGGTGCTGTCCCTGTATCCGCTGTTGCGCCCGTGGTGGGCCGTCTGGCCGGCTGCGCTGGCGGGGGTGCTGCTGTCGGCCTGCATGGAAGCGGTGCAGACCTACCTCCCCACCCGCGTGCCCTCCAACCTGGATCTGTTGACCAATTCCATCGGCGTGACCCTGGGGGCCTTGCTGGGCGCGGCCTGCAGCCGCTACTTCCTGCAGGAGAGCCGTTTTTTGCTGCTGCGGCGACGCTGGTTTTCCAGCGAGGCCAGCCGCGGGCTGGTGGTTGCCGGGCTATGGCCGCTGGCGCTGATCTATCCGCAGAACCACCTGTTCGGCCTGGGCCACCTGGTGCCGCCCGTATCGGCCTTCTTTTCCGACCTGCTCGACACTCCCATCGACCTGGCCACCACCTGGCTCAACAGTGCGCAACTGAGCGCCGAGCAATACTGGCTGGCCGACGTCATCGTCACCGCCTGCGGCCTGACCGGCGCGGCGCTGTTGATGTTGCTGCTGCTGGGCCGCCAGGCGCCGCGCCGACGCCTGGTCACGCTCTACCTGCTGGGCTGCATCGCCGCCAAATCGCTGGCCTGCGCGCTCTTCTTCGCGCCGCAGAATGCCTTCGTCTGGATCTCGCCCAGCGCCGTGGGCGGCATCATGCTGGGCACCATGATGATTGCCGGACTGACCTGGGCGCCGCCCAAGGCGCAGCGCCGGGTGGCGGCGCTGGCGCTGATCCTCGCCCTGGTGGTGACCAATGCGGTGCCGGCCAATCCCTATTACCTCTCCACGCTGGAAACCTGGGTCCAGGGCAAATTCCTCAATTTCGACGGCGCTGCGCAATTCCTGTCGGTGCTATGGCCCTTCCTGGCGATCTGGTTCCTGTTGCATCCGGTGCACCGCAGGCCAGGCTGAGCGGGGTGTATCATTGACGCTTTGCCGGGCTTTGAGCACCAGCGCCGGCACCGTCGCCACTCTCCACAGGCCCTTCCATGAGCGATCAAGATCAACCCTACTACGAACACCACGTCTTCTTCTGCCTGAACCAACGCCAGCCGGGCGAGCGTACCTGCTGTGCCGACAAGGGCGCGCAGGCGGCCCAGGAACATGCCAAGAAACGCATCAAGCAACTGGGCCTGGCCGCGCCCGGCAAGGTGCGCATCAACAAGGCCGGCTGCCTGGAGCGTTGCGAGGAAGGGCCGGTGGTAGTGATCTACCCGCAAGGCACCTGGTACACCTATGTGGACCAGGAAGACATCGATGAAATCATCGACAGCCACATCGTCGGCGGCAAAGTGGTGGATCGCCTGAAAATCTGAAGATATGAAGGTTTGAACACCGACCTGCCCTGCAAGCCGCTTGCAGCAAGCTTCCCCTCATCCGTTTTTAGCAAGCCATGAACGTACACACCCAGCATTTCATGATCCCCGGCGCCGTCGGCCAGCTCGAATGCGCGCTGGACCTGCCGGACCCCGAGCAATTCGCCGCCCCGGTCGGCCTGGCCCTGGTGGCCCACCCGCATCCGCTGTATGGCGGCAGCATGGACAACAAGGTCGCGCAAACCCTGGCCCGCACCTTCCTGGCGCTGGGCTACGTGGCGGTGCGCATGAATTTCCGTGGCGTGGGCAAGTCCGAAGGCGTGCATGACCATGGCGCCGGCGAGACCGACGACATGGCCCTGCTGCTGCTGCACATGCGCACCCAATATCCCGACCTGCCGCTGGCGCTGGGCGGTTTTTCCTTCGGTACCTTCGTCCAGGCGCAATTGCAGCAGCGCCTGCTGCAACAGGACGCAGCCACGGCGGCCGAACGCCTGGTACTGGTGGGTACCGCCGCCGGCAAGTGGCCCATGCCGCCGGCCCCGGCCAATACCATCCTGATCCACGGCGAGCAGGACGACACCATCCCGCTGTCGGCCGTGCTGGACTGGGCGCGCCCGCAGGAGCTGCCGGTGGTGGTGATTCCCGGATCGGATCACTTTTTTCACCGCAAGCTGCAACATATCAAGAACGTGGTGGTCGAAAGCTGGCATCGCCGCCCGGCGCAGCTTCAGGCTTGAGTGTCTTTACGTTTTTTTACGCAACGCACCCAGGCATGAGGCCGGACGGCGCCGCACGATGCAGCCAAGGGCGCCATGCCGGTTTCGTGAGGGGATTTTCGGGGATGAAGATTCATTCAATTGGGAACGAAGCCGCGTGACGTTTTATAATTCAGTGCGTGCAGCCAGCCCGGCACTTCCCCGTGTCGCCGCCATGCTGCCGTCACCGATGGAACCAGACTGACCCGCCCTGCCTCACCTCTTTTCAAACCAACAGCTACGATGTTCCCCCGTGCTGGCAATTTTTCTTAGGCACCGATGAAAAAGCTTCTCGCGGCGCTCGCCGCAACCGTCCTATCCTTTTCCGCACTCACCGCTTCCGCCCAGACCCTGCCGCCGCCCACCGTGGCTGCCAAGAGCTGGCTGCTGCTGGATGCCTCGGCCAACCAGGTGATCGCCTCCAGCGAACCCGACATGCGCGTGGAACCGGCCTCGCTGACCAAGCTCATGACCGCCTACCTGGCCTTTGCCGCCCTGCGCGACAAGCGCCTGAGCCTGGAGCAGGAAGTCAACGTCTCGGTCAACGCCTGGAAGGTCGATCCGAGCAGCTCCAAGATGTTCATCGAGCCCAATAAGCCGGTCTCCATCGACAACCTGCTCTACGGCCTGATCTCGGTCTCCGGCAATGACGCCGCCGTGGCCGTGGCCGAAGCCGTGTCCGGCACCGAAGACGCCTTCGTGCAATTGATGAACCGCGAAGCGCAGCGCCAGGGCCTGACCAATACCCACTTCAGCAACCCGCACGGCCTGCCCAGCCCGGACACCTATACCACCGCGCGCGACCTGTCGATCCTGTGCCGCAACCTGATCAACGACTTCCCCGAGTACTACAAGCGTTATTACTCGGTGAAGAAGTTCACCTACAACAACATTACCCAGCCCAACCGCAACCGCCTGCTGTGGCTGGACCCGACGGTCGACGGCATGAAGACCGGCCACACCTCCAGCGCCGGCTATTCGCTGATCACCTCGGCCCATCGCCCGGTGCCCAACGGCGAACGTCGCCTGATCTCGGTGGTGATCGGCACCGTCTCCGATGCGGTGCGCACCCAGGAAAGCCAGAAGCTGCTGAACTGGGGCTTCCAGAACTTCGACGCCGTCAAGCTCTATGCCAAGGGCCAGCCGGTCGATACGCCTGATGTGTGGAAGGGTTCGCAGAGCAAGATCAAGGTCGGCTTCAAGAACGACGTCTACATCACCATCCCCAAGGGTACGGCTGACAAGGTCAAGACCAAGCTGGATCGCAATGATCCGCTGATCGCCCCGATCTCGGAAAACGCCAAGGTGGGCACCCTGAAGGTGACCATCGACGACAAGACCGTGGCCGAGCTGCCGGTGGTGGCGCTGGAATCGGTGGGCCCGGCAGGCTTCCTGGGCCGCGCCTGGGATTCGCTGCGCTTGATGTTCAAGTAAGCTGCCAGCGGTACTGCTCGGTACTGCTTCAACAAAAAACGCCACCGGCTGATTCAACCGGTGGCGTTTTTTGTTTCTTGCTACTAGTGCGAGTGCGACTGGCGTATGACTCAGGCAGCCACTGCTTCCTTGGTCGCCGCCGGGGCCACGTCATCGGCCGAGGAGCGGATCAGGTGATCGAAGGCCGACAGTGCCGCCGTCGCGCCGGCACCCACGGCGATGACGATCTGCTTGTACGGCACGGTGGTCACGTCGCCCGCGGCGAAGACACCCGGAATCGAGGTCTGGCCCTTGGCATCGATCTCGATCTCGCCATGCTTGGACAAGGCCAGCGTCCCCTTCAACCATTCGGTGTTGGGCACCAGGCCGATCTGGACGAACACGCCTTCCAGCGCCACATGCTTGATCTCGCCGGTATCCCGTTCCTTGTAGCTGATGCCATTGACGCGCTGGCCGTCGCCGGTGATCTCGGTGGTCTGCGCCGAGGTCACGATGGTGACGTTGGGCAGGCTCTTCAACTTGCGCACCAACACCGCATCGGCCTTCAGTTCGGCAGCAAATTCGATCAGGGTCACATGGGCGACGATGCCGGCCAGGTCGATAGCCGCTTCCACGCCCGAGTTGCCGCCACCGATCACCGACACGCGCTTGCCCTTGAACAGCGGACCATCGCAGTGCGGGCAATAGGCCACGCCCTTGTTCTTGTATTCCTGCTCGCCCGGCACGTTGACGTTGCGCCAGCGCGCGCCGGTGGACAGGATCACGGTCTTGCCCTTCAACACGCCGCCATTGGCCAGCTTCACTTCGATCAGCTTGTCGCCCGGCACCAGCGCCTCGGCGCGCTGCACGTTCATGATGTCGACGTCATAGGCCTTCACGTGCTGTTCCAGGGCGGTCGCGAATTGCGGACCTTCGGTTTCCTGCACCGAGACAAAGTTCTCGATGGCCAGGGTATCGAGCACCTGGCCGCCGAAACG
The DNA here is from genome assembly GCF_000333555.1 of Herbaspirillum sp. B65. NCBI lineage: Bacteria > Pseudomonadati > Pseudomonadota > Betaproteobacteria > Burkholderiales > Oxalobacteraceae > Herbaspirillum > Herbaspirillum sp. B65. The sequence goes on from NZ_BADI01000968.1 coordinate 8,680, forward strand.
CTCGGCCACCACGCCGGTACGGATACCCTTGCGCGCTGCATAGATGGCAGCGGCGGCACCAGCCGGGCCACCGCCGACGATCAACACGTCATACGGCGCCTGTGCGCTCAATTCTTCACCCTTGCGGGCGGCAGCGCCGGTGTCGAGCTTGGCGAGGATCTCTTCGACGCCGGTACGGCCCTGGCCGAAGACTTCACCGTTCATATAGACGGTCGGCACAGCCATGATCTGGCGTTGCTCGACTTCACCCTGGAACAGCGCGCCATCGATGGTCACCGACTGGATGCGCGGGTTGATGATGGACATCACGTTGAGCGCCTGTACCACTTCCGGGCAGTTCTGGCAGGTCAGCGAGACATAGGTCTCGAAACGGTAGTCGCCGTCCAGGTTCTTGATCTGCTCGATGACCTTGTCGTCGAGCTTGATCGGGTGGCCGCCCACTTGCAACAGGGCCAGCACCAGGGAGGTAAATTCGTGGCCCATCGGGATCGCGGCGAATTCGACGCTGATGTTGGTCCCGGGGCGATGTAACTTGAAGGACGGAGTACGCGCATCCTTGTTGGTACCGCGATGTTCGACCAGGCTGATACGGTCGGACAGCAGCACGATTTCTTGCAGGAGTTCCTGCATCTCACGGGATTTGGCGCCATCATCGAGCGACGCGACGATCTCGATCGGGTGGCTGACCTTTTCCAGATAGGCCTTCAATTGGGTCTTGAGATTGGCATCAAGCATGATGATTCACTTCCTCGTTGAGAGATTCAAAGTCGCCCTGACCACGGCCTCGCCCTTGTGGGGGTCGACCGCTTGCCCGGGGGGAGCGGGGCAGGACGGGTACTGCAGGGATGTTCTTCAGAGCAGGATGTTCTTCAGAGCATTTAATTGCCGAGTGGGCGTAGCGAGCGGGCCGAGGTCCGTGGGAGAAGCGCAGCCGTACTTCAGTACGGCGAGCATCGCAGCGCGGAGATCGGCCCGCGCAGTAGCCCAATCGGTAATTAAATCTTGCCGACCAGGTCCAGGGAAGTTGGCTGCGCTCCCAATGCCAAATAATTATGCGACCTCAATTTGCGGTGATGATTAATGCTTCTTAAATCCGATATTAAATTGAATTTAATGCTGGGACAGGCACCGCAATGGCGCAGCAACATCGCCGAACATAGGCCTCACCAACCCTTCAAGAGACCTCTAAAAATGTGCTGAAAGCCGCCCCCAATCAGGACTTCAGCGATACGAAAGCACGTCTTAAAACAACGCACCAAACCGCAACAACGCCATGGAAAATGCCCGGAAAGGTCTCGTTTAAAAGTAGAAGCTGCTTCAATCTCCC
>NZ_BADI01000967.1:0-646 GCF_000333555.1 Herbaspirillum sp. B65
CGCCCATCGTGCACGGCCTGCCGGCGCGTGAGGCCATCGCCCGCGCCCGCAGTCTGCTGGCGCGTGTGGGTTTGCAGCCGGAGCGTTTCGCCGGACGCTATCCGCATGAACTCTCGGGCGGCCAGCGCCAGCGCGTCAACATCGCCCGTGCCCTGGCGCTGGAGCCGCGCCTGGTGATCCTGGACGAAGCCGTCTCGGCGCTGGACAAATCGGTGGAAGCCCAGGTGTTGAACCTGCTGCTGGACCTGAAGCAGGAATTCGGTCTCACCTATCTCTTCATCAGCCACGACCTCAACGTGGTGCGTTTCATCTCGGACCGCGTGCTGGTCATGTACCTGGGCCAGGTGGTCGAGGTGGGGCCGGCCGAGCAGGTCTTCGATGCACCCCGGCATCCCTATACGCGCGCCTTGTTGCGCTCCATGCCCAGCATGGACCCGACCCGCCGTACCGAGCAAGCGCCGCTGGCCGGCGACCCGCCCAATCCCATCAACCCGCCACCAGGCTGCCGCTTCCATACCCGCTGGGCAGGAATACCCAGGCCCGAACCGGGACCGGTCAGCGACATCACCACGCCGATGGTCAGCTCGGCATGGGCCATGCCGGTGCAGGCCAGCATCGATGCCAGTACCCCTGCCTTGATGACCAG
>NZ_BADI01000966.1:0-1242 GCF_000333555.1 Herbaspirillum sp. B65
GGCTGGCCGCATGGACGATGAAATCCAGGGCATCGCTTTCGATGATCATCAGGCGCTCATCCGGTTCGGGCAGCTTGAACATGCTGTGGCAGATCGTGATCACGGCCGGGTTCAGTTCCACCGCGGTGACTTGCGCTTGGGGAAATTGGCGATAGCTGAACTTGGTCAGCGCCCCGGTCCCCAGCCCCAGTTGCACGATGTGGCGCGGCGTGCGATTGAACAGCATCCACGCCATCATCTGTTGCGCGTATTCCAGCTCGATCCAGTCGGGCTTGCGGATGCGCATCGCCCCTTGCACCCATTCGGTACCGAAGTGAAGGTAGCGCACCCCCTCCAGTTCGGACAGCGTCACCGGCGCGTACTTCGGCTTGCGGGGTTTGCTGGCATCGGCCTCCAGTTGTTGGCGACGGCGGTTGGGGCCAGCCTTGGTATTGGCCTGGGCTTCGATGGATTTTCTTCTGATGAGCATGATATGAATGAATCTGATGCGGCGCTGCAAAGAGGGCGGCGCTTGCGGATGCGGAATGATACCTTGCCTGACCCCTGGTCAGCGGCTTGGACGCATTTTGTGCATATCGACATGCAGATTCATTCGTTCTGCCGCGCTGGCTGACGGCGATCTCGATGCCAACGCCTTCCGGCATCGTCCTTACCTGGAAAGCCAGATCGCCACCCGCGTCCAGGACAAGGATCAGCCCTGGGTGAAGAAGTTGGTGCAGGCTTACCATTCGGAAGAAGTGCGCAAGTTCATCGACACCGAGTTCAAGGGTTCGCTGGTGCCGGCCTTCTGAATGACGCGTGCCCGGTGGCAACCGCCCGCCTTCGGCCGGGCGGTTTTTTACGCTCACTTCCTGCTGCGGTGGTGCGCAGGGGTCGCCGGCTCCATTACACTTGCGCCATGCTCAAGAACCTCATCCTCTGCCTGAAACTGGCCATCGTCTTTGGCGCCATCGTGTTTTTTGCGAAGGCTTTGCAGTATTTGATCTTCAATGGTGGGTTTTCGGGGGAGTTCTATGATTATCTGTTCTTCCGCAAATGACGCTGGGTTTGCTTGCGTTGATGTCTATTTTGATCCACTATTGAATCAATATTGATGAGAGGCTGACCATGCGGACAACGGGTACCATCGACGATGAGCTGTACGAACAAGCCTTGGAAATGGCAGATTCCTCAATGGAAAAAGGAGACTTGTTCCGCGAGGCCATCAAGACTTTCGTGCGGGTCAAGCTGCAAACGTTTGGC
>NZ_BADI01000965.1:0-2152 GCF_000333555.1 Herbaspirillum sp. B65
CGATGGAGCCGTCGAGCACGGCGATGCTCAGGCCCAGCACGACGGTGGCAATGGCCAGTAGGCGTTGGCGCGGTGGCAGGCCATCATGATTGGTATGAAGGGAAAGACCAGGGGCGGAAACAGACACGATACGTTGCGGGACGAAAGGACGACGAAAAGGACGACGAAAAAAATATGAAGAAAAAGGCAAGGCAGCGGCAAGCCGCTAGCGGAAGCTAGCAATCGGGGTCAGTTTCTTGTCGCGGGCAATGTTGAACTTGGTCTTGGGGCCAAACCACTTGCTCCACAGGGCATCGATCTCGCCCTCTTTTTCCAGCGCTGCCAGGGCCTGGTTGACCGCATCGAGCAGCTTGTGCTCGCCCTTCTTGACACCCAACGCAGTCGGCTCCCAGGCCAGCGCCCCTTCGACGAACCGGAAGCGTCCCCCCGACTCGTTGACGAAGCGAATGCCCGAGGGCATCGAGATGGCCAGCGCATCGACCTTGCCCTGGGCCAAGGCCAGGAAGGCTTGCGGGGTATCAGGGAAGGTCACCAAGGTGGCCTTGGGCAACACCCGGTGCGCGGCCTGTTCCGGAGTCGAATTGCGGTTGGCGCTGATGCGCTTGTCGGCCAGGTCCGATACCAGGTTCAGGCCGGAATCACTGTGCACGATCAGCTTGATCGGATTCTGGTAATGCGCGGCGGTGAAGTCGATCTGGTGCGCCCGCTGGCGGGTGTAGCCCAACGCCGCCGACAACAAGTCGGCCTGGCCCTGCATCAGGGTCGGCAGGCGTGCTTCCACGGTCACGCTCTTGTGTTGCATCCGCACACCCAGCTTGCGCGCCACGGCGCTACACATGTCGACGTCGAAACCGACGATCTGGCTGGTCTGCGGATCGGGAAAACCCAAGGGTTCATTGTTGGCCAGCGTGGCACAGATCAAGGAGCCGCGCGCCTGGATCTCGGCCAGACGGTCAGCATGGGCAGCAACTGGAAAAAGCGAAACACTGGCCACCAGCAAGCTGCCCATGCCCAGGTTTTTCAGGTGCTGCGAAATCTTTTTCATGCTTTTCCTCATTGAATGTCGAGGATAGCCTGAAACAATCCCAACTGTCACTCGCAGCAGACAGCGGCTGGAACACTTGCCAAAACAAACTGCACGACTCTCACAAAAAATGCCGGCCAGGGTCGGCTGGACGGCATCTGGTATGACATGTCCAGCCCTAGATGACGGGCCTGCACCCGCAGTATCAACCCGGCTGGCGCGCGCGTCGGCGCCACCAGAACACCGCTCCCAGCAGAACCAGCACCAGCACGGCCAGGCCGGCGCGGGCCAGCCACAGCAGCGGGGAAGCCTCGCCCCCGGCGCGCAGGACCTTGACGCGCTCGCCACTGATGGCAACCTTGCTGCCGCCGATGTCCTGCATCAGGTAATTGGTGACGGCGGCGATCTCTTCATCGTTGAGGGTATGGGCAAAGCCGATCATGCCCTGCCCATGCTCGGGCAGCACGCCTTCCAGGATGGCCATGGCGACGTTGTCGGCATTGGGCTGGCGCAGTAATGGATGCTGCTGCAACGAGGGCAGGCCATTCTGGCCCTGCCCTGCTGTGTTATGGCAGGAGGCGCAGTTGTTGAGGTAGATGCGTGCACCCGGACTGAGCGCCGCCAGCGCCTGCGGCGTATCGTCGCCCTGCACCGGGATCAGTCCGGTGGCTGTCGGTGCACGGGCAAGCGTTGCGGCAGCCGGTGCTGGGCTGCTGAGCGCCGGCAGCAGATAGGTCGCCATCGCTTGCAGATCCTCGCGGCTCATGCGCGAGAAACTCTTTTCGATGGCTTCGAGCATGGGGCCACCCGCCGTGGCGCCATTGCCGGCGTGACCCGTGGCCAGGTAATCGACCAGCATTTCACGCGTCCAGGCCGGTTTGGCCTGCAACGCTGCCGGGCTGATGTCGGGGGCATACCAATTGCCCAGCGAAGCGCCTTGCAGGCGACGGTCCAGTTGCTCGGCCATCAGGAAGTTGCGCGGGGTGTGGCAGGTACTGCAATGAGCCAGCCCCTGTACCAGATAGGCGCCGCGATTGAACTGGGCCGATTGCGTGGGATCAGGTTCAAAGGGCTTGCGATCCAGGAACAGCCAGTTCCAGGCTTTCATGGTCAGGCGGATGTGAAGGG
>NZ_BADI01000964.1:0-5689 GCF_000333555.1 Herbaspirillum sp. B65
TCGGCCAACGAANCCCGATTCGTTGTTTGCCGTTTCCAGGTGNCAAGAATTTGCTTGCCAGGGCCCAGATGTTAATTTAAGTTGTCAGCACGTGNACAGCTTCCCTTCCATGNAGAAGATTTCCTGTTGGCAAAACCCAACAATTGTTTTTATTTCATGCCATTTTGTTTTGATTCCGGGCCGCAAATGGCTGGAGGGGCAAGGCGCGGCGCGATTCGGATTCTGATTGTTTTAGCGCGCGCGACGGAAGGTCAGGTTATAGCGGCAGTTGCCAGTGAGGGCATGGTCGCCCTCGCGCAGGGTATCGATGCCGTGGAAGGCCAGTCGCGCCGGGCCGCCCCAGACCACCACATCACCGCTTTCCAGGCGCAGGCGGCGCGGCTTGTCGGTGCGGGCCAGACCGCCGAAGAGGAAAGTCGCCGGCAAACCCAGCGAGACCGAGACGATGGGTTGGGCCATGTCGGCTTCATTGCGGTCCTGGTGCAGCGACATGCGCGCACCGGGTTCATAGCAGTTGATCAGGCAGGCATCCGGTGCGAAGGCGGCAAACCCGGCCGCCTGCGCCGCGCGCTGGGCCAGGGCGACAAAAGCCTCGGGCATCGGCGGCCAGTCGCGCTCGGCCAGCGGGTCCAGTACTTGATAGCGATAGCCGAGGCGGTCGGTGACCCAGCCATAGCTGCCGCAGTTGCTCATCGCCACCGACATGCGAAAACCGCCCGGCGTTTGCATGTGGCGCAGGGGCGATGCGGCCAGTACCGTGGCAATCCCTGCCAGCAAGCTTGCGGCCTCCGCTTCATCGACGAAGGCACGCAGCAGCAGTGCGCCTTCGGTGATGCTCTCGACGCTGGGGGTGCGGGCCAGGTCACCGAATAGATCGCCCGTCACTTGCCACTCCCGCTACGTTGTGGCGCGGCCTTGATGCGCTGGATGCGGTCCTGTGCGTGCGTTGCAGCCGGCGCCCCGGAAGCCGCCGCTTCCTGCGCCAGCAAGGCCGCCTTGCGTTCCACTCCCCAGCGATAACCGGAGGGCGAACCGTCCAGTCGGACGATGCGATGGCAAGGAATGAGCACGGCGATTTCATTTTGGGCGCAGGCATTGGCCACGGCCCGCACCGCCTTGGGCTGGCCGATGCGCGCGGCCAGTTCGGCATAGGTCAACGTCACGCCGGGCGGCACGGCGCGCAATGCCTGCCAGACGCGCTGCTGGAAGGCCGTGCCACGCACGTCCAACGGCAGCGCGGCGCCGTGTTGCGGGTCGTGCAGCACGGCCAGTACCTGCGCCAGCGTCTGCTCGAAGGCGGCATCGGCCGGGGCCAGGTCGGCTTGCGGAAAACGATCCTGCAATTGCTGCACCAGGGGCTCGGCCTCTGCGCCCAGCGTGATGGCGCAGATTCCCTGCTCGGTAGCGGCCACCAGCAAGGCGCCCAGCCAGCATTGCGCTACCGCGAAGCGGATCTTCTCGCCGCTGCCGCCACGCCGATAGGTGGCCGGTTTCATGCCCAGTTGCGCGGCGCTGTGGGCGTAGAAGCGGCCGCTGGAATTGAATCCGGCCTCATAGAAGGCTGCGGTGACGCTGGGACTGTCACCCAACTGGGTGCGCAGGCGGCTGGCGCGATGGGCATCGGCATAGGCCTTGGGCGTGAGTCCGGTGTGCTGCTTGAAGAGGCGATGGAAGTGGTAGCGGCTCAAGCCCACGGCTTGGGCCAGGATATCGGTGGCCGGTGCCTGCTGGGCGGCTTCGATCAGGCGGCAGGCCTGGGCGATGGCCTGGGCCTGGCGCTGCTGCAGCGACGGCTGGTCAGGCTTGCAGCGCTGGCAGGGACGAAAGCCAGCCGCTTCGGCGGCAGCGCAACTGTCGTGGAAGCTCACGTTCTTGCGCAAAGGCGTGCGCGCACCGCAGGACGGTTTGCAATACACCCCCGTGCTCTTGACCGCATACCAGAAGCGGCCATCGGCGCTCGGGTCGCGCCCTTGCACGGCTTGCCAGCGGAGCTCATCGTCGCTGCGATTGCCGGGCGGCTCAGGCTGGGCCAGGGGCTGGGGGGACATCATGGTTGGCATGGGGCACTCCTGGAATCGGATGTCCTGATTCTAGGCCTGGCTGGAGACGGCCACACTCCGGCGCTTGCTTTTGAATTCGCGCGCCGGTCGGCTCACTGCGAGAAACGGATGCGCTGGCGCGACTTGACCGGTTGCATCACGTGTTCCAGCGGCAGTTCGTGGGACTGCTTGACCTTCTTCAAGGTGATGTTGGATTTGACGTTGGTCACGCCCGGCAGGCGCAGCAGGCGGGTCATCATGAATTCGGAAAAGGCTGCCAGGTCAGGAGCGACGATGCGCAGGATATAATCGCCCTCCCCCGTGACGGAGAAACACTCGGTCACTTCCGGCATCGCCTCCACGGCTTTTTCGAAGAGTTCGCCACGGGTTTCGCCCTGGCGGTCCAGCGTCACGGTGGTGAAAGCGGTCACCCCCAGGCCGACCACGGCCGGGTCCAGCACGGCGGTATAGCGTTCGATGACGTGGGCTTCTTCCAGGCGCTGTACGCGGCGGCTGATCTGGGAAGTGGACAGGTGGACTTTCAGGCCGAGGGCACTATTGGTAATATGGCCATCTCGCTGCAGCTCGGTCAGCAAGGCCAGATCGTAGCGGTCCACGTTGATGATGCTCATTTGTCTCTCCAAAGTTCATATTTAAGAATTATTTGTGCATATTATCTAATATATCGCGCAAAAAACAATCACAATTTGCAGCATCTACGCAATAAACTCCTTGCACAGGCCGGACTTGCCGGCCTTCCCCACACGAGGAGACACAGCATGGGCCACGCAGACAGCCAATTCGCCCCCGAATTCGCCCCCGATACCGCCGCAGCCGCGGCAGCCACCCGCCAGGATCTGTTCGACAACCCCATGGGCACTGACGGCTTCGAATTCGTCGAATATACCGCCGCCGATCCTGCCGCCATTGCCGGCGTGCTGGAATTGATGGGCTTCAGCGCCGTGGCGCGTCACCGTTCCAAGAATGTCACGCTGTACCGCCAGGGCCAGATCAATTTCATCCTCAACGGCGAACCCGGCAGCAATGCCGCCGCCTTCGCTCAGGTACACGGCGCGTCGGTGAACGCCATGGCCTTCCGCGTCAAGGATGCGGCCCATGTGTATCAACGTGCACTGGAACTGGGTGCGGAAGGGGTGGAAGCCAAGCTGGGGCCGATGGAACTGAATATTCCTGCCATCCGCGGCATCGGCGGCTCGCTGCTCTATCTGGTGGACCGCTATGGCGACCACGGCTCCATCTACGATGTGGACTTCCAGTTCTTTCCTGGCGTGGAGCACAATCCCAAGGGCGTGGGGCTGACCTATATCGACCACCTGACCCACAACGTCATGCGCGGCGCGATGGATACCTGGTCCTCGTTCTATACGCGTCTGTTCAACTTCCGCGAGATCAAGTATTTCGACATCGAAGGCAAGGTCACCGGCCTGCGTTCACGTGCCATGACCAGCCCCTGCGGCAAGATCCGCATCCCCATCAACGAGAGTGCCGACGACAAGTCGCAGATCGAGGAATTCATCAAGCAATACAACGGCGAAGGCATCCAGCATATCGCGCTGGGGACCGATGATATCTACCAGACCGTGCGCGCACTGCGCGCGCGTGGCGTGCCGTTGCAGGACACCATCGCCACCTACTACGACCTGGTGGAACGTCGCATTCCCGGCCATGGCGAAGACCTCGATGCACTGCGCGAACTGAAGATCCTCATCGATGGCGCGCCCACCGCCGGCCAGGGCCTGCTGCTGCAGATCTTCACCCAGAACCTGATCGGCCCGGTGTTCTATGAAATCATCCAGCGCAAGGGCAATGACGGTTTTGGCGAGGGCAATTTCAAGGCCTTGTTCGAATCCATCGAACTGGACCAGATGCGCCGTGGGGTGATCTGACGGCTCTGGCCGCCCTCCCCTGAAGCTGCCTGGACAAAGGCGCAGCGCCCTTCACGGGCCTGCGCCTTTTCCTTTTTTTACTTTCCGTGGCTCAAGCTTTGCGCAGCCCTGCCGTAAATCTACCCAAGGCAACACCGCATGATCCTTGCAACCACTTGCGCCCGTCGGGGCTGGAGTTCGCATGAACCTCGCGTATGAAGAAGAACAAACTGCCCAGGCCCAAACCGCCGTGCTGGCAGACACGCTGGACAATGAGCCCGCCGAGCTGGTGGCGCAATTGAGTCATCGCATCCTGATCCTGCAACAACAGGCGCAATCGCTCATGCGCTTCCCGGCCAACCGTGATGGCAAGCAGCAGCGCCAGTTGCTGCAGCAGCAGATTCGCAATCTCTACCAGCAATTGTTCGTGCTGGAACAGCAGCAGGCACAGCGCCGGATGCGCAGCGAAAACTATCTCAGCATGGCACTGTCAGTGGCTGCGCACGCCGCCCATCAACACGCCCACGGCGAAACCTTGGCCCCGGCGCTTTAAGTCCAGCCCTCAAACTCAATAGCGCAGCCGCCACAGGCTGACCAGGCAAGCCGCGCCAGCCAGGGCGGCGGCACACCATAGCACCAGCGCATAAGGTGCGTTCGACAGCGCCAGCAACAGCGCCACCACCGAAGCGCCCACGGTCTGCCCGGTCAGACGTGCCGTGCCCAGCATCCCGCTGGCGCCGCCGGTACGTTCGCGTGGCGCGGCGCTGATCATGGTGCGGTTGTTGGGTGTCTGGAACAGCCCGAAGCCCACGCCACACAGGGCAAACATGGCCACCATCACGCCATCCGGCGTGCCCGGCTGCACCAGCAGCAGCGACAGCAGCCCCAGGCACATCACCGCCAGACCGATCCCCCCCAGGAGACCCGCCGCGATGCGGTCGGAGAGCTTGCCCGCCACCACCCCGGTCAAGGCCACCGCAATCGGCCAGGCCGTCAGCAGCAGGCCGGCGCGCGCCACGCTCATGCCCTGCTGGTTCTGCAGCATGAAGGGCAGCATCACGAACACCGCCATCTGCGCCGCGAAGGAACAGAACGAGGTGCCAATGGACAGGGCAAACAGCGGGATGCGCAGCAGGTCCAGCGGCAGCATGGGGGCGCTGGACGATTGCAGCCTGAGCAGCAGCACCAGGCTGATCGCTGTGAGCGCCGTACAACCGCCCACCACCCAAGCACCTTGCAGATGGCCGACGGCATCGATGGTATAGAGCAGCAAGCCGATGAAGCACATGCACAGCAAGGCGCTTTGCCGGTCGAATCGCCGCGCCGACAAGGGATTGCTGGGCAAGGCGCGATGCCCCACGGCCAGCGCCGCCAGACCCAGCGGAATATTGATGAGGAACAGCCAGTGCCAGCTTGCCAGGTGCAGGATCAAGCCCGCCACGGTCGGTCCCAGCGCATTGCCGGTGCCGGCCACCAAGGCGTTGTAGCCGATGGCTCGGCCCAATAGCCGGGCCGGATAGATGAAGCGGATCAAGGCCGTATTGACCGACAGGATGCCGGCCGCCCCCAGGCCTTGCAGTACCCGCGCCAGGCTCAGCTGCAGCATGTCACCGCTGGCCGCACATGCCAGCGAGGCCAGCGTGAACAGGAATACCCCGCCCAGATAGACCCGCCGATAGCCGATCACCTCACCCAGCGAGGCCAGCGGCAGCAGGCACACCGCCATGGCGATCTGATAGCTGTTGATGACCCAGATGGCGTCGG
>NZ_BADI01000963.1:0-8494 GCF_000333555.1 Herbaspirillum sp. B65
GGTGGTGCGGTGCAATGCCGCCACACCGCCGCAGCTGCTGGGCAATCTGGTCGATGTGCACGCAGGACGTCAGATGGCCGTGGCCTCGCGCTACAACATCTCGCCGGCTATCGATGTCTACGTCAGCGTGCAGGGCACCGACCTGGCCAGCGTGGCCGCCTTAAGGGCTGACCGTCGCAGCTCCCCTTCTTTGGCATCCGCATAGCTACCAACCATCTTGGCCGCCTGCTGCCCAAACGCCTGCGTAATCTTCGCCTGCGCCTCAACATCCTCACGCAGTTGATTGCCGTCCCAGCTCTTCGCCAAACTATTGCTGCTGTCCTTACCCGTGCGTACCGATGCATCCAGCGACGCCACAGCCTGATCCGCACTCTGCCCCGTCCTGGCCTGCTGCGCCTGAGCATCCGTAATAGTCACTGCCGCACCAGAAACACCACTCCGCGTCACGCTGGTCTCGCTACCCGAGGCGTTTCCGATGCCAATACCTCCGCCTGGTTTGCCACCTGACGTACCGGCACTGGCACTTTGACTCTCCGCCGAGTACTGACTCCGATTCTGGATCTCACTGCTGGTAAGTGTTCCCGTGGTCAGGCTATTTCTGCCCTGCTCCACCGCCTGATCCGTGCTGGCGATCTGCGCCCCCTTCAGATCCGTATTGCCCTTCACGTTGATCTGGAAGCCACCATTGCCTGACGTGATCCCGGCTTGCTGCCCCACGCTCGCATAGTCCGCATCAACACGGCTGCGGCTGGCGCTGATGCTGGCGCCCGATCCATACCCTATCGTCGCACTGCCGCCAATGCTCTGGTCACGGCTCTTGAAGGTACTGGTGTCCTGCACGCTGGCAATGTTCAGATCACGCCCAACGTTGGCCTGCACCTGTTCACCCGATACCGTAGCGCCAATCAGATTCGTATCACGGCCCGAATCGATCTTTGACTGACCACCGCACGCACCTGCGTCATCACATTGGACACATCCTTGCCATCACTCTTGCCTCGACTACCTGCTGCATTGGCTGTGATGCCGAGTTTGCTCTCTGAACCAACCTGCGCCGTGATGCCCACGCCCCATGAAGACGATGAGCGCGTGCTGTGTTGTTCGTCACTGTTCTGCGCCGCGATGAGGTTGATGTCGTTGTCCGCCTTCAGCGCCAGATTGCCCTTGGCATTGATGTCGCTGCCAGCAATGGTGATGTTGCTGTTGGCGCCGTCACCAGTCGCGCGGATGTTCATGTTGCCGCCAGAGGCCACTGTGGAGCCGCGTTGTGTCACCGTGTTCTGTTCGCTGCGGCTGCCATTCTGGCTGCTGCCTATCGTGGCGCTGATGCCGATGTTGCTGCCACCTTCGGCCGAGCCGGCCTTTTGCATCTCTCCGGCGGCGCTGTAGAGTGACATCCCGGCGGTGGCTGCCGCCAGGGCTTTCACACGACCATTCTTGGTCTTGCCCGACGATTCGACCATCTGGTCCACTGTTTGCATCGCCGAGATCACCGGGCTTGTCACAGCCACTGTCAGGCCGCTTTGCTTGTACTTGTCTTCAGTGGTGGTTTTACTGGCCTGCTCCGCCGCCCGAATCTCCACCGACTTGGCCGCAATATCGATATCGCCCTTGGGCGCCATCACATCACTGCCCACCTGCGTATACCGATTCCCCGCCACGATGCTGACATTGCCATCGGTACTACCAATGGTGGAAGCCGACGCCGTCTGTCCCTGGCTCTTGCCATCATGACTCTGCTCACGCGTGCCTATGGTCACGCCGAAGCCTGCGCCCATCACTCCGCTGGTGGTCTCCTTGCGGAAATTGTTTTTAGTGCTGCTATCCACGGCAGCCACAATATTGACATCGTTACCCGCAGCCATGCCCACGCCTTGCGTCGCGACGACATTGCTACCAATAACGTTGATGTCCTTGCCCGCGCGCACCACCACCGTATTGCCAGACAGGGTCGTCCCTTGATTGATGCGCTCGCTGCTGCTGTCATCAGTGGTCACCGTCCGCGAAGACAGCACCCCACCCGCATCGGTCTTCTTGTGCTGATCACGCGCACTGGCCGTGCTGACATCGGTGCCGATATTGATGTTGTTGGCTGCGTTAGCCGCCAACGAGCCTTCGGCGTTGACGTAGGCTGCCTGGGCATTGATGTCGCGACCTGCGGTCATGCTGATGTCCTTGCCCTGCACCGTGCTGCCGATGGCGTTGTCGCGGTTGACTTCGGCGCGGTTGTCGTTGTCCCAGGCGAGTTTTTCCTGGCTGGTTTCGTGGACGGTGGAGAGGTTCACGTCGCGCTGGGCGACCAGCGTGATGTTGTCTGCCGAGGCGCCGCTGGCCTTGAGGTTGATGTCACGACCGGCCACGGCAGTGAGCGAACCATTGGCCTCAGAGACTGACATCGAGGCATTCTGGTTGATGTTGGTGCCGCTGGTGACGGCGTTAGCCGTTGCTACCGTGGTGGAAGCGCTGTTGATGTCGCGGCCTGCTGTGGCCACCAGGCTGTTGCGCGCATCGATGGTGCCGCCGATGTTGTTGATGTCCTGAGTAGCAGAAACAAGTACAGCATCACCGCTGATACGCCCACCCAGGTTCTGGAGATTGGCACCCGCCAGCGACACCCCCTTGCGCGCAGCAATAGTGCCGCCGCTGTTGACGATATCCTGTGCCGCCTGGAAGGCCACGTCATTGCCCGCGATCAGCGTGCCCTGGCCAGTCACCTCGACGTTGGAGGCGTGTACGTACACCTGTGGCACCAGCACTTCCTGCGTGCTGCCATCGGCCAGCGTCACCGTCTGCTTGACCAGCCAGACGATGTCGGTCTTCAGTGCCGCCACCTGCGCATCGGTAAGGGCCACGCCCAGGGTGTAGCGTTGGGCTTGCGCCACTTGCAGGCCTGCGTTCATGAGCGCCTGGTATTGCGCTTCGTTGCTGCTGTAGCCGGCCAGATAGCGCTGGCCGGTGATCTGCTGGATCTGGCGCTGCACCAGTTGCTGTTCATAGAAACCATCGCCCAACTGACGCACGCCGATGGCGGCATTGGGTTGGTTGAGTTGGCCCAGTTGCCTCAGCATGAAGTCCGACGACAACCAGTTGCGCGTGCCCACGAATTGCGGGTCGGTCTGCACCAGGTAGCGCTGCGCAGGGCCGGCATTGATGCGGTAGAGCGCATTGTTGGGCAGCGTCAGGTCGAGCTTGGCGATGCGGATGCTGGCCGCGCCTGCGCTCGCACCCGCCGCTCCCGAGACCGCCGCTGGCACTGCCCGCACCGAGTTGGCGCGGTTGGGGCCGGCGCCACTGGTGGGGCTGACGTCGAGCTGGAAGTTGGTGACGATGTCCTGCGACTGGTAAGGCACACCATCATAACGACGGTCGTCCGCGCTGAAGCGGTGGCTCTTGATGTAGGTGTACACGGCCGAGCCGGTCGAGACCACGCGCTGTCGGCCCAGCGGGCCAGTGTTGTTGATGGCGGTGCCGTTGACGCTGTCACCGGCCAGCGTGCCGCCGGCGATGACCTGGCTGGCGTAGTTGTTGAGCGCACCAGCGGCCAGGTTCATGTTGCCGCCGGAGGTGATCATGCCGGGGTCGCTCTTGGTGACTACCGTGCGGGTGATCTGTTCGGTGCCGTCGTAGATGGTCCATTGGCCGACCTGGCGGCCTCTCAGATTGGCGCTGAAATCTGCGATGGCCTGATTGAGGGCTTGATAGTGCGGAAGCTGTTCATCTCGCACGGCTTGCCATGCGTCGTGGGCGGTTTTCCAGGCAGCCATATCCCGCTCGTAAGTAGGACTGACGCAGGCTGCGCCATCTCCGCATTGATCAAACATTCCAGGCATTCTGGGTTCCTGCGGAACCACAGCGGTTGGCCGTGCCACACCAAATACGTCCCAGATCTTTGCATCCGGGGCGTACATGAATTGCTCGGGCACGCCGGGGAAGCTCTGACCATCGCCGTTGGAACTCTCCGGTACCGCCGGGATATAGGCACTGGAAAGATAGCCCCCCTGAGCATAGGTAAACGGCGGCCCATATCGCTCAAAGGGATACTGCGCCGAGGGCAACAGCAAGCGGAAATTATCCTCATCGCCCATCGCACGCCAATTCTCCGGCGCGACGACCGCACCATTGCCGGGATTGAAGAGACGGGCGTTCGCGCCATCGATCAGTTGCGACGATCCATTGACCCGATAGCTGATGATGCGCTTGCCCGGTCCCGTCTGGTCCGTGGTCTCCAGATGCGCGTTGCTATTGTTGATGCTCCCGGCGGCAATACTCAGGTTGCCATCGGCATTGATGGTGGCGCTGCTGTTGTTGACTTCCCGCGCCGAGCCGACAGCCTTCTTGTTGGCATCCAGCGCGCCGCCGATGACCATGTCGCCCACCGAGTAGATCAACCCATGTTCGCTGTTGTTGATGACGCCGGCGCCTATATCAAGTCGGTTGCGTGCGGCGATCACCGGGGCGCTGGTGACGCCGTCGACGGTTTCCGCCTGGTTGTTCAACACGTCCGCGCCAATGGCGATGTTGTCGCCATAGATGCGGCCCGTGCCGAGGTTGTTGATGGTGCTGCTTTCGATGACCGTGTTCACGCCATCGATCAGGCCCCGGTTGATGAAGGTGTGGACATCGGTAGCCTTGAGCCTCAGGGTATTGCCCACCAGCGCGCCACTGGCCTGGTTGTCGATGGTGGCGGCCGTCAGCGTCAAGGTGCCGCCGGCGCCGACCGAGCCGGCATTGGTGAAGGTGCCGGCGGTGCGTAAATCCAGCTCGCCTGTGGCTCCGATCTGCCCGGTATGAAGGATTGAGGCGACCAGGTCCATGCGCAGGTCTTTCTGGCTCAATACCCGACCAGTGCCTGTGAAGGAATATGCCAGCAAGGTGGTCTGCCGTCCGGCGATGACGGTGCCGTTGCTGTTGTCGATGGCCAGGGTGCGCGTGCTCGGGTTGGCGTCCGTCAACACGGCGCTGTTGGTGGCGGAGATCAGGCCGCTGCCGTTGTCGATGCGGCCGCTGGCAGTCAGCGTGATGGCGTCGCCGCGCACGGCGCCCTGGCGGTTGCTGATGTCGGTGGCGGCCACGTTGACGGTGGCGCCTTCTATGCCCTGGTCCTGGCCTTGGGTGTTGTCGTTGCGCACGCTGCCGGCTTGCACGTTGACCGTGCTATCCGAGCGCAGCAAGCCGCCGCTGTTGTCGACAAGGCCGCTGCCGGCCTGGATGTCCACGCCCTGCTTGGCCTGCAACTGGCCGCCGCTGTTGGTGACGCTGTTGCCTTGCACGGTCAGCTTGCCGGTGGCGCCGATTGAGCCAGCGCGGTTGTCCAGGGTGGCGGTGTTGAGGTTGATGTCGCTGTTTGAGGAGACCAGGCCGGCATTGACCAGCGTGGCGGCGGCGATGTCCACCGTGCCCTGGGCCTGGATGCCGCGTGTGCTGCCGGAGTGGCTGTTGCGCACGGTCTTGCCGCTGGCGTCGATTTTTAAGGTGGTGCCGGCTTGCAGCAGGCCGCCATCGTTGTTCAGGTCGCCGCTGCCGACGGTGAGTTGGCCTTGGGCAGCCAGCGTGCCGTTGCTATTGTCCAGGGCGCCGCTGGCGATCTGCAGGTCGCGCTGGGCACTGACCTGGCCGCCGCGATTGCTGAAGGTTTGTGATTGGCTGTCGAGGCGAATGTCGGTGGCGTTGAGCGTGCCGGCACTGTTGTCGATGCCCGCGCCGGTGAGCGTGAGCGACTGCGCCGCGCTGACCTGGCCCTGGTTGGCGAGCTGGCCGCGGGTGTTGATGGTGAGTGCATCTTGGCTGGAAGCCAGCGTGCCGCGGTTGTCCAGGGTGGCGGACTGCAGTTCGACGCCGCCATTGGCGCCCAGCGTGCCACTGTTGCTGATGGCTTGCGCGGCCTGCACGCGCAGGGCATCCACCGCATTGATGTTGCCGCTGTTGGTGAGGCCATCGGCCTGCACGGCAACCGACTGTGCCGCTTCGATGCGGCCACTGTTGGTGGTGCTGCCGCTGCTGTTGATGCGCACGCGGCCCTGGCGGGCGCTCAGGGTGCCGCTGTTGTCCAGGGTACTGGCGTTGAGCGTGGCGTCGGTGGTCGCTTGCAGCGTGCCGCTGTTGCTGATGCCTGCGGAGGCTTGCATCGTCAGGGACGCGCTGCTGCCGAGGCTGTTGCGGTTGTCGATGCTCGTGGCGCTCACCTGCACCGGACCTTCGCCGCCGATGCTGCCGGTGTTGCGTACGCTCTGGCTGGCTTGCACCGTCAGCGCTGCGCTGCTGGCGATGCTGCCGGCATTGTCCAGGGTGGTGGTGGTGAGATTGGCCGCGCTCTGGCTGCCCAGCTTGCCGCTGTTGCGCAAGGCTGCTGCCTCGACCGTCAATCCGCCGTGGGCGCCCAAGGTGCCGCTGTTGTTGATGTCTTGCGCCGCCTTGATGCGCAAGGCATCGCCGGCATTGACGCCACCGCTGTTGTCGAGCTGGCCGGCCTGCAGGGTGATGCCCTGGCTGGCTTCGAGGCGGCCGCTGTTGCTCATGCCAGCGGAAGCCTGCATCGCCAGTGCGGCGCGACTGCCGATGTTGTTGCGGTTGTCGATGGTGGTCGCACTCAACTGGACCGGGCCTTCGCCCGCGATGCTGCCGGTGTTGAGCACGCTGTCGCTGGCCTGCACCGTCAGTGCTCCACTGCTGGCCATGCTGCCGCTGTTTTCCAGGCGACCATCGGCGGTGACTACGGCCTGTCCGACCGCAGCGCCGATGGTGCCGGCGTTACGCACGCCCACGCCATGTTCGGTGGAAGTCAGGTAGATGTGGCCGGCATACATGCCGCCCAGTTGCGCCACGTCGATGGCCACCGCCGGGGCGGCGTCGCTCGGGGCCACGCCGGGCTGTACGCTGGCATGGTCGGCGCTGACCGTGTTCAAGCCGGCGCTGACCTTCAGTTCGGGCGCCCATACGCCGGCGTTGACCTGCACCGCGCGCGCGATGATCTCGGCGTAGTCGGTGCGGCTGGCATCCAGCCCATTGCCTTCGATGTTCACCGCGCCACTGGCCACGCGATAGCTGTCCAGGTTGCCGTTGTTGATCTGCGGCACACCCGTGGTGAGCGTGGCGCGGTTGGCGTTGAGGAAGCCGCAGCCAGCGCAGGTGATGCTGGGAGATGATCAGGCCGATCGGCGTGCTGATCACCCAGAAGAAGATCGCTCGCATCGACAGGTTCTGGTAGAACTCGCAGATGTAGGCCACCACCACCAATACCGCCGCCACCGCCAGCCAGTCCAGCACCGGTGCGAAAGAAGAAGGACCACGGGGATTACGACGCAGGCGGCGCTCGTGGAATTCGGTAAAGAAATACGAAGACAGGAAGAACGCCATGATGGCGAGCACCCAATAATCGCCGTTGAAGACATGATGGCTCAGACGCACCAGCACCCACAGGTAAGCCACGATCAACGCCGGCTCAACGAAGCGCTTGAATACCATCGTAATGGTATTGGGCTTGACGTTACCTACCGGCAAGCCATCATGCAGGTCGCTCATTTTTGGGGCCTCAGAATTCATAGCGCGAAGTCAGGGAGATGCCGTTGGACAGATAGCTGAAACTGTTGATGTTGGATTTCAGGTTTTCACGATAGACCGCCAGCATCAGGGACAACGAGGTCGTAGGCGAATAGGTCAAGCTCAGGGTCGCCTTCTCATAATTGTCACGACGCGTGGAGGGCGTCACGCCGGTCACGATGGAAGCACCGTTGTAGTTGCGGTGCTCGTAATCGACCAGACCATCGAAACGCAACTTCGCAGTGGGCAGATAGCTCGCCACCAGGCTGGCACCGGTAGTCAACGCAAAGTTCGCATCGATATCATTCACGCCGCCGATTTCACGCCACAGGTTGGCCGTGAACCCGGTCTTGGCGGTAGCCGCCCAGTCGCCAATCAGGCGTGCATTCAAGCCACGATAGCCGGAACCAGGCGCAGCAGCATCACGTTCGCGCTGGGTGACGCCACCCAGGAACTGCAGCTTGGTCTTGTCGCTGTAGAGCCAAACGATCTTTGCCTTGTAATCTTCCTGGACAAACGAGTTGTTGACAGTCCCGGTCCCAATGACGGAGTCAAAAGGATAGCGACCAGTGGTCCTACGCACCTGCAGGCCGGCGGTACTTCCGCTGCGCGGGGTGTAATCGACGCCGAATTCGGCAATGTTCTGGGTAAAGTTGTTGGATTGCTGGCTCAGCAGATCGTAGGCCAGACCAAATTTCGACGCCTGCACATGCACCGCCCAATCCGGGTGCAGTTGCCACGCTACATTGAGGTATTTGGTATCCATGGTTCGGATATTTGCCTGCAACACTCGAAAATTCTGGAATGGCGTGAGCGAACGCGAGTACACATAACCGAGGTTGCCGGAAACATGCTCTCCCAGTACCCAACCCCAGTCAGCCTTCAGATCTCGCCCGTCGTTGTCGAACTGACTGAAATGATCAAAGGTATTCTTGGTGGCACTCGCATCCAGCAAGAT
>NZ_BADI01000962.1:0-3622 GCF_000333555.1 Herbaspirillum sp. B65
CGTCGGCCTCGCTCTCCGGCGCCTGCCGGGCCATCTTCAGCAGCGCATGGGCGGGACCGAAACGGCCCTGCTTTTCCAGTACGCGGATCGCACGCGCCCGCGCGCCAGGATAGCGGCAGGTGGCATAGACCTGCTGCGCCTGCGCCAGGTCTCCGGCCTTTTCACACTGCTGGCCAAGCTGGAACAGCAGACGTTCACGGCGGCTCTCCAGCCAGGGATTGTCGAAGCGGCCGGACGGCAGCGCAGCCAGGATCGCGGCGGCTTCCTCGCCGGCATAGTAGCGCTCCTTGCAGGCCTGCAATTGCAGGTAGAGGTCGATATCGCCCCGGCTGCGGAACCCCCGGGCCTGCGGTGCTAGCGCGATTTGTTCATAGCGCAGCGTGCCCAGGTCGGCCAGCACGAATTGGCTCCAGTCCTGGCGCAGGTTGCCGAAGAACATCAAACGCAAACGTTCACACAGCCCGCTCACCCGCATGGACAGGACTTGTTCGCCGCCCTGCCCGGCCGCCATCCAGTGCGCCAGGCGGCGCGGTTCTGCATGGGCCGGATCAGCCGCCAGGGCGGCCAGCAAGTCCTCCTTGCGCGCACTCCTGAGTGCGCCCCGCAGGCCGAACCAGCGCACCAGTTCGGGCTTGGTCGCCAGGGCAAACACCTGGGCCAGCGACAGCGCTGCATCCTGCTCCACCCACGCCGATGGCAGCCCCTGTGCGGCCTGCAACGGGCAGCCGATCTCGGGGTAGTCCAGCCGGCTGGTACGGAAGTGCTCACCCCGGCGCATCATCATGCGCACGAAGAGCGCGCGCGTGGCCAGCGGCAAACCGGCGAAGGTCTGGAGGAAGGCGCGCTCCTCTGCGCTAAGCAGGTCGGCATAGCGCTCGGCCAGCCACGCCAGCGCCTGCTGGAAATTGCTCAGGTAGTAGAAGCGGTGATCGGGGACGACGGGCATTGCGGCAAAAGGGAGCGGGCGGAAGGCTGTATGGATGCACAGTATATCGTTTCCTGCCCGAAGCGACGTATTTTCCTCCATTGAAGTGAAGGATCATGCGGCCCCTCCGGCCGCTCAGTCGCTCAGATCCTGCTTGCCAGCTCGGTGGCAAAGAATTCCGTCACCACCCGCACCCGTTGCGGGATGAAGCGGCGGCGCGGCCCTCCCTCTCCCTTAATGGCAAGAAAGTCGTCGTGGTCGGCGACAAGACCGGCATCGGCCTGGGGATCGGCTGAAGCCAGGGATGTGCAGGGGCATAGGAAACGGAGGGTCCCAACCAAGATTGCGTTTGCCCGCTAAGATAGGCGCCCTGCACAGTCCAATCACAATAAACACTTCCAGGAGACCGCCTTGCCCAAGCTTTCCACGCTCGCCTTTGCCCTGTCCGCCGCCCTGCTGGGCAGCGCTGCCCCCTTGCACGCGCAGCAGACCACGCGCCATGATGAATTCTTCTGGCTTGGCGAAATCAACAAGGCCAGCGCCGTCATCAACACCGACGAAGGCCTGCTGGACAAATCGATGACACCGCTGGTGGTCAAGGGCATCCGCAAGGTGCTGGCCGATGGCGAATTGCCCGGTGCCAAGCGCCCCACGCTGGTGATCACCTTCGAGCCGCTGCTGATCCAGGCGGCGGGTCCGCAGATCACCTTGCTGCACGCCGGCCGCTCCAGCCAGGACATGCTGGCCACGCTGCGCGCAGCCATCCTGCGCGAAGACCTGTTGACGCTGGCCACCCAGCTCAACGCCACCACTGCCGCCCTGGTCAAGCTGGCCGAGCGCCAGCGCGACACCATCGTGCCCAACTACACCAATGGCGTAGCCGCCCAGCCCAACAGCTATGGCCACTACCTGCTGGGCTTTGTCGCTGCGCTGGAGCGCGATGCGCAACGCCTGCGCCAAGCCTATGTGCGCCTGGATCGTTCGGCCATGGGCACCACGGTACTCAACGGCAGCAGCTGGCCGCTCAATCGCCAGCGCATGGCCGACTATCTGGGTTTTGCCGCCATCGTCGACAACGCCTATGACGCCGCGCAGCTATCGGCCGTGGATGGACCGGTGGAAGCCGGCGCCGTGGTCTCTTCCATCGCCCTGCACGCTGGCGCCTTCATCCAAGATGTGATGACCCAGTATGCCCAGCCGCGCCCGTGGATCCTGCTGCAGGAAGGCGGTGCCAATACCTATGTCTCCTCGGCCATGCCACAGAAACGCAATCCCGGCCTGCTCAACAGCACCCGGCGCGATGCCTCCACGGTGCTGGCCGAAGGCATGGGCGTGGCCATCGTCGCCCACAACCTTCCGCCCGGCATGAGCGATGCCAAGGACGTCAAGCCCAACAAGGAGATGGTGCTCAACACGGTCAAGGTATTGAAGAACTGGGAGAGCATCCTGGGCGCGCTGGTCATCGATCCGAAACGTGCGCTGGAAGAACTCAACAGCGACTGGACCGCTTCCCAGGAACTGGCCGACGTGCTCATGCGCAAGTACAAGCTGCCCTTCCGCGTGGGCCATCACTTCGCCTCGGAAGTGGTGGAATACGCCAAGGCCAACGATATCCGCCCGCTGGACTTTCCTTATGCCCAGGCGCAGCGCATCTATCACGAGGCGGTGCTGAATTCGGAATTCCCGCAGGTGCTGCCGATGTCGGAACAGGAGTTCCGCAGCACCCTGGACCCGGTGGCCATCGTGCGCAACCGCGCCACCGTGGGCGGCCCGCAGCCGGCCGAGATGGAGCGGATGCTGCGCCAAGCCAATGCGCGCGTGGCGCAGCAGGATGGCTGGATCAAGGAGCGCCAGCAGCATATCCAGAACGCGCTGCAGAAGCTGGATATGGATTTTGATCGGATGGCCGCGCAGGCAGGGGTGAAGTGATGACCTCAGATCAGTGAAGACAGGCCTACTGCAGCCGCAGCAGGGCTTTCAGATCGCTCGGGCCTTCTTTTCCAGACGAAATGTCGGTGGACAAAGGAGGCAGTACATGCGACTTGATTCATGACTCCTCGACCATCCCGCTCAAGTCCAAAGGTTTGGGATCGACCTGGGCATCGACTGCCCGCTTGAGCGTTCCTTTTTTCCTGCGCAACGCATAAGCGCGCATCACCAAGATGGGCGCAAACTCCACGCCTTGGACTGGCGTATGGCCGACAATGACCGGCATATTGAAGTGCGGGCTTTTTTCCTCTTCCAGCGCAAGAACCCACTTGCCACCATAGTTCAAGCGAACCACTTCCCCTAACTGGCGAGCAAAGGTGGTCGTCAGTTTTGAGACGTACTCTTTTTCCTGGTTGGATGACATGAGATCGAATAACTGCTCCAGCTTCTCAAAGTCATCCGGGGTCGAATCGAAACTGATTCCGTGTTGTTCGGCTTCATCTTCCAGCCACTCCAGCTGCTCATCCATGTCCATCAAAAACGCATCGAACCTTTCTTGCGCTTCCTCTTTCTTCATTTGCACTTCGCTCTCCTTTATGGAATTTTGGGGCCGATGTGAACATCGATGCCGGCTTTTTCTAACGCATCCAAATAAGGTTTGGATGCGCCTTTTTCGAGAATATGTTCAACCTGCCAGCCTTGCTTGACCAGTTCTGCGTCTTTTTGAATGGCAATGACATTTTCTTTGGTGAGGCTGACAGGCCCCGT
>NZ_BADI01000961.1:0-3822 GCF_000333555.1 Herbaspirillum sp. B65
GCGCCATGGGTGTGCGGCTGCTGCAGCGTTCCACACGCCAGCTCAACATGACCGCCGCCGGTCGCGAATTCTTCGAGCGCTGCGCACCGGGTCTGGAAGACATCGAGCACGCCAGCACCAGCCTCACCGAAAGCCAGGGCGAGCCGGCCGGCAGCCTGCGGGTGGCGGCACCGGTGGACTTCTTCGACAATTTTTCCATCGAGTGGATGCATGAATTCATGCGTCTCTATCCCAAGGTGCAGTTGGAATTCGTGCTCAACGACGGGCGCGCCGACCTGATTGCCGAGGGTATCGACCTGGCCTTTCGCGGCGGGGTGTTGCCGGACTCCAGCCTGGTGGCCAGGAAGCTGGTGCAAAGCCACCTGGCGCTCATTGCCAGCCCGCGCTACCTGGAGCGCGAGGGCAGCCCGCAGACCCTGGCCGACCTGGTCGGCCACGCTTGCCTGGCGACCTCGCAAGCGCCGCAGCATACGGTCTGGAAGCTGGAAGGCCCGCATGGGCCCCAAAGCGTGCGGGTGGCGCCGCGGCTGTGCATCAATACCGCCCAGGGGCAGTTGCGGGCGGCGCGCGCCGGGCTGGGGATTGCCTTGCTGCCCACCATGCTGGCCTCGGAGGATTTGCGCAATGGCACGCTGGTCAATATCCTGCCGGACTACCAGCGCGACACTATGGGTTTCTATGCGGTCTATGTGCATCGCCGCCAGTTGCCCAGCGCGGTGAGCGCCTTGATCGAGTTCTTCGCTGACAAGCTGGAACGCGGCATTGCCGACAAGGGCGCCCAGGCTTGCCAGCGGCATCTGGAGGACCAGGCCAAGGGCGCCGCAATGCCGGAAAAAGCGGCAGCCTGAGCGGCCTTGCGCAAGTGGGCCAATGACAAACGCCCGCTCAATGCGGGCGTTTGTCATGGAGGGGAGGGCAGGGAGATCAGCCGCGTTCGCGCAGGATACGCGCCACGCTGTCGATCTTGCGGATGCCGCGCATGAGGCGCGCCAGATGCACGCGATCCTCGATCTGGATGGTGAAGCGCAGGTATTTCATCGACGCATTGCCACCTTCGTCATCCATGGCCACCGAGACGATGTTGGCGTCCGATTCGCCGATTTCGGCGGCGATACGCGCCAGCGTGCCGCGCTCGTTGTGGATCAGGATAGTGATGCGGCAATCGAAGCGGCGATTCAGGTCGTGGCCCCAGACCAGTTCGATCCAGCGGTCCGGCTCCTTCTCGTGCAGGCGCTTGGCGGTTTCGCATTCCTGGGTATGCACGATCAGGGTCTGGTCCGGCTTGAGATAGCCGGTCAGGCGGTCGCCCGGAATCGGCATACAGCAGGACGACAATTGTGCCGAGGCCCCTTCGCTGCCGGTGATGACCACCGGGTCGGGCTTATTGGGCAGCATGTGGCCTTCCGGGTCCAGCTGCGGCACGCTCACGCCGGTATCCATCATGGTCATGATGTGACGCGCCACCAGCGGTGCCATGCGGGTGCCGATGCCGATCTCGGCATACAGGTCATCCATGGTCTTGGCGCTGGATTCGTTGAGCAGGCGCTCGACGATATGGGAAGGAAGTTCAGGTTCGATGCCCAGCGTATGAAGAGCGTTGCCCAACAAGCGGCGTCCCACGGTCTGCGACTCGACCCGGTTGGCCGTGCGCAGGCGGTGCCGGATGGCCGAACGCGCCTTGCCGGTGCGCACGTAGCCTAGCCAGTTGGGGCTGGGGCGGGAGGTCGGCGAGGTGATGATCTCGACGATGTCACCATTGTGCAGTTCCGAGCGCAGCGCGGCAGGTTCGTGGTTGATGATAGCCGAGGTGGTCTGGTCGCCGATGTCGGTGTGGATGCTGTAGGCAAAATCCAGGGCGGTAGCGCCACGCGGCAGGGCGATGATCTTCGATTTGGGGGTGAAGACATAGACCGAATCGGGGAACAGGTCGACCTTGACGTGTTCCAGGAACTCGGCTGAGTCGCCGGTCTGCTTCTGGATGTCCAGCAGCGACTGCAGCCAGGCATGGGTGCGCTGCTGCAGGTCGGTCAGGCTGCCTTCGTCATCCTTGTACAGCCAGTGCGCGGCCACGCCGGATTCGGCCACGCGGTGCATCTCGGTGGTGCGGATCTGGAACTCGACCGGCGTGCCATAGGGGCCGATCAGGGTGGTGTGCAGCGACTGGTAACCATTCAACTTGGGAATGGCGATGTAATCCTTGAACTTGCCCGGCATCGGCTTGAAGAGCGAATGCAGGGTGCCCAGCGCCACGTAGCAGTTGGCGAAGCTGTCCACCACCACCCGGAAACCGTAGACGTCCAGCACCTGCGAGAAGCTCAGGTGCTTGTTGCGCATCTTGCGGTAGATGCCGTAGAGGGTTTTTTCGCGGCCATCGACCTGGGCCGGGATGCCGGCGGCGATCAGGGTGCTGGTGACCGACTCCATGATCTTGGTCACCACCTCGCGGCGGTTGCCGCGGGCCGCCTTGACCGCCTTGGACAGGGTGCGGTGGCGCAGTGGTAGAGGTGCGAGAAGGACAGCTCCTGCAGTTCGCGGTAGATATTGTTCAGGCCCAGGCGGTGCGCGATGGGCACATAGACTTCCATGGTCTCGCGCGAGATGCGGCGCTTCTTTTCGGGCGGCATGGAGCCCAGGGTGCGCATGTTGTGCAGGCGGTCGGCCAGCTTGACCAGGATCACCCGCACGTCGCGTGCCATGGCCAGGAGCATCTTGCGGAAATTCTCCGCCTGCGCTTCGACCTGGCTCTGGAATTCGATCTTGTCCAGCTTGGACAGGCCATCCACCAGCGAGGCGACGGAGGCGCCAAAGCGCTCGATCAGCTCTTCCTTCTTGACGCCCTGGTCTTCCATCACGTCATGCAGGAAGGCCGCCATCATGGCCTGGGCATCGAGCTTCCATTCGGCGCAGATCTCGGCCACCGCCAGCGGATGCGAGATATAGGGCTCGCCGGACTTACGCATCTGGCCCAGGTGCATCTCATCGGCAAAGCGATAGGCTTCCTTGACCTTCTTCAGTTCGGAAGGCGTCAGGTATTCTTCGAGCTTGGGGATCAGGTGCGCAAAAGTCGCCACGCCGCTATGGGCAGCGGCAGGGGCGACTTCCTGGGGAGTTGCGGTGCGGCCGGAACCGGCGGCACGTTTGGAGCTAGCAGCGGCTGATAAGGTGGAGTCGGTAGTGGTGAGGCTCATACTTGTCCGTTATCAGCTTCATGGACGGACCAGGATCAGGCCGGAACCTTCTTGAGCATCTCGATACCGACTTTGCCGGCGGCGATTTCGCGCAGGGCGGTCACGGTCGGCTTGTCCTTGGCTTCCACCTTGGGGGTGTGGCCTTGCAGCAGCTGGCGGGCGCGGTAGGTGGCCGACAGGGTCAACTGGAAGCGGTTGGGGATCTGCTTGAGGCAATCTTCGATGGTAATGCGGGCCATGTGAAACTCCTGAATGACGGTCTTGCTTGTGGATTGATGTGTCCGGCGCGGGCTTGCTCGTCTAGCTTATGCTGTTCAGCTTGCGTGGATGCCCAACTGGGTGAACAGGTAGGCGTTGCGAGCGGCTTGCTGCGGGAAGCGGCAGCGGGCGGCCTGGACGATTGCCGTCAGTTCGGATAAAGCGACGGCAAACTCTTGATTGATAATAACATATTCGAACTCTGGAGAGTGCGCGATTTCGCCGCCGGCGGCCAGGATACGGCGTGTGATGACGTGCGGTTCGTCCTGTCCGCGCTTCTTCAGACGTTCTTCCAGGGCGGCGATGGAGGGCGGCAGGGATGAGATGCCGATGGCATTGGTAAATTGTTTCTTCACCTGCTGGGCACCTTGCCAGT
>NZ_BADI01000960.1:0-1616 GCF_000333555.1 Herbaspirillum sp. B65
GCCGATCGTCCAGCGACATATCGCACCAGGAAAAATAATGCATGCAGGTGTTGAGACTGACATCGCCGTTCTGCGCAAAATTGCGCAGGTCAGCGTTGAGCCAGCGCGCAATCTCGCTGTCGTGCAAATGCGCCTGGTTGTGCGCCAGCCTGGCCAGGCAGAGATCGACGGCGGCGTCGCTCAATATCAGCTTCTTGGCCCGGAAGAAGTATGCCGGGCTGTCTTTTCCTGTTTCGAATACTGCCATGCCGCGGCTGGCATCGGCACGCGCCGACTCATCGCTGAGCAATGTATAACGGTCGCCGCCGGTACCGGTCGCTGACATCTCCAGGCGCCCCTGGTCCTGCCCCGCCACCGCCAGCCCCCATTCATGCATGGTCGCCACGGCGGTCACCACGTAGGCATTGCGGAACTGGTAACGCAACTGCGTCAGCTTCAGCGTGACGTCGTCCTTGATCTCGGCCCAGTTCAACAGGCAATGGGCATGTCCCTTACGAGCATGAAACAGAAAATCGCCCGTCCGCGCAAATTCCAGCACCTGGCGTGTCTGTGCATAGAGTTCGCCCTGCTCTCCCTGCATCGTCTGCGCCTCGCTCAGGCTCTGATACACCCCCTGCTCCAGGCGCCACGCCAGATCGCCAAATTCCAGCGTACGACTGATCGCCAGCGTTTCCACCAGGTGCCCGGACTGCAGGTTAAGCAAGGTCTGGAGACGGCCATTGCAGATTTGTGCAACATCACCGACGGCGACAGGCCGGGCCAGGTCTTGCGACGGTATCCAACCTGCGTTCAAGAAACACGCGCGGTAAAAATCAGCATGGTGCATGGTGGTTTTCCGCCTTCCCCAAAAAAAGAAATCTGCCTCCTCACATCACCTTGCGGGAAAGTGCGTACTGTTGCATGTTGCACGTTCCCGCCTGCCGCGGGCGATGTGGCCGGATATTCTTCCTCCGGCCTGCCCGCTGCAGATCCCTCAGGCCGCGTAAGCGGCAGCCGTAGCAGCGGCCAGCCCGGCCTTGTACGAGTTGAGGGTAGTGATGGCGTCGGCCAGTTTCCCAGACCGTGCCATCCATCAGCTTGGAACTGCGCATGACGTCCTTGGGCAGCGGTGTCTTGGTCATGGCGGCGGCCTCCTTGTAGAGGTCGATCTGGTTGACCGACTTGGCCACGGCCAGATAATCCGGGTCGCTCTTCAACAAGCCCCAGCGGCGATGCTGGGTCATGAACCACATGCCATCGGAGAGGAACGGGAAGTTGACCTGGCCCTCTTCATAGAACTTCATATAGTTGGGATCGTCCCAGGTCTTGCCCAGGCCGTTCTGATAGCGCCCGAGGATGCGCTGGTCGATCACGTCCTTGCTGGTGTTCACATAGGACTTGTCGGCGATCACCTCGGCCATCTTGTTCTTGTTCACCAGCGAGGCATCGATCCACTTGCTGGCGTCGAGGATGGCCGCCATCATGGCGCGGCAGGTGTTGGGATATTTCTGCACGAATTCGCGCGAGGTACCGAGCACCTTTCTCGGATGATCCTTCCGATATCCTGCGTAGTGATGGCGGTGATGCCCACGCCATCGACGATGGGGCGATGGCCCCAGGGTTCGCCCACGCAAAAA
>NZ_BADI01000959.1:0-9385 GCF_000333555.1 Herbaspirillum sp. B65
GGACTGGCCGCGCGGCTTGTCGCCGGGCTTGGCGGTGTGGAAGGGGAAATCGGCCAGGGCGCCCTTGAGCTTGAATTGCACGTCCTTCAGGGTACCGGCCATGAGGCCTTCAGTGAGCCAGCGGCGCAAGGGTTCGCTCAGGTGCTGCGGCAGGTAGCGGCGCGCAGCCTTGAGGTCGAAGCTGCTCAACTCGCCGCTCACGTCCACACTGCCCATGGAACGGCCCTCCAGCGGCACCAGGTGCTGACCGTGCAGGCTGCCGGCCACGCCGGGTTGGGTGAACTGCATCTGGTCCAGGTCGACCTGCAGCATCTGGTCCTTCAGGAATTGCCAGCGCGCCTGCAACCTCAGGGTATCAAACGGCATGATCGGCTCGCTGAAGAGCTCGGCGGGCAGTTGCACCGCCAATTGCCGCGCATCCACCTTGACCGAACCACCCTTTTCGGTGGCATCGACTTCCCCGGAGAGATTGCTGAAACCGGGGAAGGCCGCCCACTGTGCCCGCGCCGGCTGGACCCCGCTCCTGTGGGACTCGACGTGGGCCGGCAAGCCCTTCAGGCCGAGGTTCTGGAAACGGCCATTGATGCGGTAGGAAGTCAGTTCCGGATAACTACCCTGCCATTGCACCGTGAAATCATGCAATTCCCCGCGCGGTGCCAGGTCATCCAGCAGCTTGCGGTGCGAGGGCGCCAGCGGCAGGCGCGTGGCCAGTTGCGACAGGGTCAGCAGGTTCAGGTAGCTGGCCTTGACGCTGGTACGCTCGGCCTTGAGCGGTGTAGCCGGCTCGTAACTCTCGGCAATCGAGGTCGGCGGCAGCACGAAGCCATCCGGGGTTTCGATGGAAAAATCGGTCAGCGTGACCTGGTGACCATTGGTGCCGAAGGTAGGAATGCCATCCTCCAGGTTGGGCCCCAGGGTTTCGCTGGCGGAAATGCGGCCGTTGACGCGCTTGAGCGAGAGCGGGTCCAACTGGCGCGACAGGCGGGCATGGAAATCGGTCAGGCGCAGGTCGGCGGTGAAGTTGGCGACCTTGGCATGGTCCAGCGTCAGCCAGGCGCGCACCGAACCACGGCCGCTGCGGATATCGATGGGGTAATCGATCCAGGCGCGCCAGACCGCCAGCTCGGTATTGCGCAGGTCGGCATACAGCAGCCCCTTCCAGCGCGAGATATCGGAGCTGCGCGCAAAGGCCGGATGGCTGAAATCGGCCCGCACATCCAGGGGCGCGGCCATGTCCTGCGGCGGGATGGCGCGCAGCGAGAGGCGATGGCGCAGCCAGCGGTTGTGCAGCACCAGATTGACATCCTGCAGCACCAGCTCCGGGGCGGCGCGCAATTCATCGTCCCAGCGCAGCTTGCTGTGGCGAATCACGATTTCGCGCTGCGACAGGAGCCAGTCCAGGCTGCTGCCATCGCCGCCGGCCAGCACCGGGATACCCGCCACGTAAAGCTTGCCCGCAGGATCGCGGCGGATGGCCAGGTCGGCGCCCTCGATACTGAGGTTTTCCACCCTGAGCGCCGCCACCAGCAAGCTGCTCCAGGATAGCGTGGTGGACACCCGCGGCAGGCTTAAGGCCGGCTCGCCCTGCTGGTCATGCACGGTAAGGTTGGTCAGGGCGAGTTGTGGACGCAGCCCATGCCAGGAGGCGGCGATGTCGTCGATGCTGACGGCGCGACCGATCTGGCGCGATACCAGGCGTTCGATCTGGGGCTTGTAGTGGCCGATCTCGGGCAAGACCGCATAACGCAGCACCAGGAACAGCGCGCAGAAGACAAAATAGGCCACCAGCAGCAGCTTCAGGGTGAAGCCCAGCACATGATGGCTGGCCCGGTTCAGACGCCGATAGCTGCCCCGCGCAAATCGCCAGCACAGCGCCCAACGACCGGGCTGGGGTGTGGCGTTATGGTGTTCTTGGGACATCAGGATGCAAGGCGGCTCGGCAAAAAAAGGAATCAGAGAGACAACATGATCGCATGGAAAACCGGCCCATGCCATCGGTGCAAAGGGGCTATGAGGGGCAAAATCGGCGATAAGTTTAAAAAGGGAAGCTAGAATCCCCCTTTTGATGCAGATCGCGTGAAAACGTCAGCCGACTGTCAGCCCCTGGACGCCTGCTCCCTGTCCCTTTCAGCCAGGTCAGGGCCCGCATGAAGCTCGATGACTGACGGTTTTCCTACTTTTACACCTTGTCCTGGAGCTTTGCGGTTGCCTATGCCTGTTCATCAAGTTTCCCTGGTCGATGCCAGCACCTCGCGCTACTACACCCGCTGGACCCAGGCCGACCCGGCCCGCAGCGCCCTGATAACCAGCACCGCCGCGCAAGCCATCGACCGCACCGTCATGCAGCAGCGCCTGGAGCAAGACCTGGCCGCCGGCCTGTCGCTGCCAGGCGCCATGCGCCGCCTGCGCAACCTCATCGTCTGCACCCTCATCACGCGCGACCTCGACGGTCGGGCCGACTTGGCCGAAGTAGTGGCCACCATGACCGCCTTTGCCGACTTCGCCGTGCGGACCCATCTGGCGGCGCTGATGCAGGAACAGGTGGCGCTGTACGGCACGCCCATCGGTGAAGAATCGGGCCGACCACAGGAAATGATCGTGCTGGGCATGGGCAAGCTGGGGGGCGGAGAACTGAATGTTTCTTCCGACATCGACCTCATCTTCGTCTACCCCGAAGATGGCGACACCCGGGCCGAGGCTGGCCAGAAGTCGCTGTCCAACCATGAATTCTTCGTGCGTCTGGGCAAGAAGCTCATCGGCGCCCTGGCCGAGATCACCGAAGATGGCTTCACCTTCCGCGTCGACATGGCGCTGCGCCCCAATGGCAACTCCGGCCCGCTGGTGGCCAGCTTCAACATGGTCGAGGAATACCTGGTGCGCCAGGGCCGGGAATGGGAGCGCTATGCCTGGACCAAGGCGCGCGCGCTGACCGGCACGGTCGAAGACATCGCCGCCCTGGAAGCCATCAGCCGGCCCTTCATCTTCCGCCGCTACCTGGACTTCGGCTCCATCGATGCGCTGCGCTCCATGCACGGCCAGATCCGCGCCGAGGTCAAGCGCCAGGAAGCGCTGCATCCCGACCGCAGCAACAACGTCAAGCTGGGCCGCGGCGGCATTCGCGAAATCGAATTCACCAGCCAGGTGTTCCAGTTGATCCGCGGCGGCCGCGACCCGGACCTGCGCGACCGCTCCACCCGCACCACCCTGCGTACCCTGGCCGCCAAGGACTTGCTGGCACCCGAGGTGGTAGCGCAGTTGCTGGAGGCCTACACCTTTCTGCGCGACCTGGAACACCGCCTGCAATACCTGGAAGATGCGCAGACCCACACCCTGCCGGTCAATCCCGAGGATCTGCTGCTGGTGGCTCACATGATGGGTTATGCCGATAGCGCCGCCCTGCTGCACGAACTGGAGCGCCAGCGCGCCATCGTGGCCACGCAGTTCGACGCCATCTTTGCCGACAAGCAATCCGAGGCCGACAGCGACGGCCCCACCGTGGCTGTCAGCGAAAACGATAACCTGGAAGGGCTCACCGATGCCCTGCGCCTGGTCGGCTTCCCGCAAGAAGACATCGAGGATGGCGCGCGCCGCCTGCACCTGACCTGGCAATCGCCGCGGATGCAAAGCCTGCCCGAAGCCAGCCGCAACCGCCTCAACACCGTCATCAACAACTGCCTGCCGCTGCTGGCGGCACTGCACTACGATCAGTTGCCAGCGCTGGGCCGCTTGCTCGACTTCCTCGAAGCGATTGCCCGTCGCGCAGCCTACCTGGCCCTGCTCACCGAATATCCCTACGCCCTGCAGCGCCTGGTGCGCATGATCGGCGCCAGCGGCTGGGCGGCCACCTACCTCACGCGCCACCCGCTGCTGCTGGACGAATTGCTGGATGATCGCAACCTCAAGGCCGGCTCCGACTGGGCCGCCTTCGCCGACACCTGCCGCCGCCAGTTGAGCGCCGCCGAGGGCGACACCGAACGCCAGCTCGACATCCTGCGCGAGTTGCACCACGCTGAACTGTTCCGCCTGCTGGCGCAAGACCTGGAAGGCGAGCTGTCGGTCGAAAAGCTGGCCGACGAACTCTCGGCCCTGGCCGACGTGCTGGTGCAGGTGACCATCGAGGCAGTCTGGCAGACCATCGCCCAGCGCCATCGCGAGGTGCCGCGCTTTGCCGTGATCGCCTACGGCAAGCTGGGGGGCAAGGAACTGGGCTATGCCTCGGACCTGGACGTGGTGTTCCTCTACGATGACGACGACCAGGAGGCACCGGGCCTGTATGCCAAGCTGGCGCAGCGCTTCATCACCTGGATGACCAGCCACACCCCGGCCGGCACCCTGTTCGATATCGACATCGCCCTGCGCCCGGACGGCGCCAGTGGCTTGCTGGTCTCGCCGCTCTCCTCCTTCGAGAAATACCAGTTGAACGCCGCCTGGATCTGGGAACACCAGGCCCTCACGCGCGCCCGTTTCTGTGCCGGCGACACCGCCATCGGCGAACGATTCGAAGCGCTGCGCGAGCGCGTGCTGCGCCAGCCACGCGATGTCCAGAAGCTGGAAGAAGAAGTGCTGTCCATGCGACGCCGGATGCGCGAAGCCCATCCCAACCGCAGCCAGATGTTCGACCTCAAGCACGATGAAGGCGGCATGATCGACATCGAATTCATGGTGCAATACCTGGTGCTGCGCCATGCCTGCGACCATCCGCAACTGACCGGCGACATCGGCAACATCGCACTCTTGAAACTGGCCGCGCAACTGGGCTTGATCGATGACCTGCTGGCCGCCGAAGCGGCCAATGCCTATCGTCTCTTCCGCAAGCTGCAACACCAGATCCGCCTGCAAGGCTCGGAACGCGCTCACATCGATGCGATCCGGGTAGAACATGAACGGGCTTGCGTGATCCGCCTGTGGCAGCAGGTGTTCGGCTGACATGCTGTTGCCGGTATAGGAATGAAAAAACGGGATGCGCCTGAGGGTGCATCCCGTTTCTTCATGCAGATCATCTTTTGGGTGAAGCCCTGTTATTCCAGCGGCTTGACCGCCACCAGGTTGATCAGCGTTTCTTCACGCTCGGCCCTGGGCTTGATGCCGAAGACGCGCTCCAGAATGCCCAGGTCTTCGCGACTCCACCACAGGTAGGGATAGGAAATCGACTGCGGCGCCACCTGGAAGCCGGCACTGCGTACCAGGGCCAGGTATTGTTCCGCAGTCTTCTGCACTTCCATCGGATGGCGGAACAGCAAGCGGATGATCCACGAGTGGATATAGCGCTTGGTCGACTCGGCAAAGAGCAGGATGCCACCCGGTTTGAGCACGCGGTAGAACTCGCGGATCGCCTCTTCCTGGTCCACCAGATGATGGAAAGTCTGGTGGCAGAACAGCAGGTCCACGCTGCTGTCTTCCAGCCGCATCTGCGAGCTGGAGCACTGGATGAATTCGGCGCGCAGGCCCTCGGCGTCGGCCTCGGCGCGAGCGGCCTCGATCATGGCCGGGTCGATGTCCATGCCGATCAGACGCTGCGGTGCGAAACGAGTCTGCAGTTTCTTCAGCGACCGGCCCCAGCCGCAGCCCACATCAGCCACCACCGGATAGCTGCTGCGACGCTGGGGAATCAAACGCTCCAGATCCAGCATGGCGCGTTCCAGCACGTGCAGGGTCCAGGTTGGTGTGCGCAGGAACCAGAGCCCGAAGGCGGTCTCGGGAACGTGCTCCGACAGTGCGGCAGGCATGGGCGTCGAATGTGATTTCATGTCGTTATGCTTGTTTTGTCCTGGCCGGATGCCGCGACAAGCGACCACCGGCTTTCTGAGAGCCGGCGCTTCCCCCTGCCGGCTGATGAAAAATGCCCCGCAAGCGGGGCATCAGGATGTTACCGGGCGGCAAACGGGACTGCAACTGTCTCGCGTTTGCTCCCTGAGCTCAATCAATCTCAATATTTGGGCGGCGTCTTCTCATCGCGGCTGGCGCGGCGGTCGCTGCTGGCGTCGCGCGAGGAGGAGGAACTTTCGCGGTCACGCGAGCGGGCATTGTCGCGGCTGGAATCGCGATCGCGGGAACGGCTGCTGCGGTCGCTGTCCTTGGCATCCTTGTCCTTGCCATCCTTGCCCTTGCCATCATCCTTGCCCTTGCCATCATCCTTGGTCGCATCGGCCGCCGGGGCCGGCGGGGTCACGGTCTGGATACCCTTGGCCGCCATGTATTCGTGCATGTCCTTCCAGCCGGCAAAGATACCGGCCTTCAAGGCATCGGGATTGCGCTGGTAGCAGTCTTCCAGGCTCTGACCGGCCTGGCGGCAGCCAGCGCCCAGCGCAATGCCTTCTGCCTTGGCCTCTTCCGGGGTCTGCTTGGGCTTGGAAAAGCTGCTGACATAGTCACACGCGGACAGCGACAAGCTGACGGCGCAAATCAGGGCCAGGTTGGCCCACAGGCGAGGGGCCTGGGATGAGCTTGCGGACATGCGTTCCCTCATTGGGTCGGTTGCTCTTGTTGTTCGGGCAAAGCGCAAACGGAGAAATAAATGAACAAATAAACAAAAGGCCATTGCCAGCGCCACGCCAGCAACAGCCTTTGTACTCCTTTTGCAGGCTGATTCCCCATTTTCACCTCGGCAAAGCGACTTGCATACGAGGAAAAGAAACGGAAACAGCCCTGAAATTGACGCTCCCGGCCAGGAACTTCCCGACCGGAAGGCCAATCGACGCGTCTTACTTGGCCGTTGCCAGAGCCACGGTGGTGTCGAGCATACGGTTGGAGAAGCCCCACTCGTTGTCGTACCAGGACGAGACCTTCACCAGACGGCCGGAGACCTTGGTCAGGGTAGCGTCGAAGTTGGACGATGCCGGATTGTGGTTGAAGTCCACCGAGACGAGCGGATCGGTGTTGTAGGTCAGGATGCCCTTCAACGGACCGGATTCGGAAGCGGCCTTCAGGATGGAATTGACTTCATCCACGGTGGTGTCGCGCGAAGCCACGAAGGACAGGTCGACGATGGACACGTTGATCGTCGGCACGCGGATGGCGTAGCCGTCCAGCTTGCCGTTCAGTTGCGGCAGCACCAGGCCGACCGCAGCAGCAGCGCCGGTCTTGGTCGGGATCATGGACTGGGTGGCCGAACGGGCGCGGCGCAGGTCTTCGTGATAGACGTCGGTCAACACCTGGTCATTGGTGTAGGCGTGGACGGTGGTCATCAGGCCGTTTTCCAGACCGATCTTGTCGTTCAGCGGCTGCACCAGCGGGGCCAGGCAGTTGGTGGTGCAAGAGGCGTTGGAGATCACGGTGTCGGAGGCCTTCAACACGCCGTGGTTGACGCCGAACACGACGGTGGCGTCCACGTCCTTGCCGCCCGGAGCGGAAATGATCACCTTCTTGGCGCCGCCCTTGATGTGGGCGCTGGCCTTTTCCTTGGTGGGTGAGAAGCCGGTGCATTCCCAGCACACGTCCAACACCAGCTCGCCCCAGGGCAGCTCGGCAGGGTTGCGCTGGGCCAGCAACTTGAATACGGTCGCCGTTGACAACGATGGGAGTCGCCATTCACGGTCACGGTGCCGGGGAACTTGCCATGGGCGGTGTCGTACTGGGTCAGGGGGGCATTTGTCTTCGGGTCGCCCAGGTCGTTGATGGCGACGATCTCGATGTCGTGCTTCTTGCCCGCTTTCGTAGTGAGCGCGCAGGATATTGCGGCCGATGCGGCCATAACCGTTGATTGCTACGCGAATTGCCATGCTCTTCTCCTCAAGTAGTAAAAATCAATGCAAACCGGTAGTCGGGAAAGCGACCTGTCCGCAGCTTGCACCCTTGCGGCGCTGCCAGTCGGACATGAATCCTTCTTTTCCGGCCTTTTTGTTCAGTTGTTCTTGCCGTCCCTGCCTGCCCTGCTGATCCTGCCTATCCGTGGCTTACCGCTCTCACCCGCTCAGGAGTGGAGCTTGCGCCAGACGAAACCGATCTCGTCGAGTTCACTGCCATCATCCCAGGTGAACGTTTGTTCATAAAGCCTTTCGGCCCCGAGTGACTCGAAAAATTCCCCGGCGCCTTCGTTCTTGCTCAATACCCAGGTCATCAGGCCGGTCGCGCCGGCACGGATGAGGGTGGCGGCGACGTTGGCCAGCAGGCGCTTGCCGATTCCCTTGCGCTGCTCATCGGGCAGCACGCAGATGGCGGTCAGCTCGGCGTCGCAGCCGAAACGCGACTCCGCCAAGGTCATGCCGGAAGCGAAGCCGATGATCTCGCCGCCGCTCTCGGCCACGAAGGTGCAGGCGGCGTCCGAAGACGCTTCCAGCACCTGCTCCCACAGCTTGACACTTTCCTCGGGCTTCAAGTGATCCAGATAGCTATCGGGCACCAGGCCACGATAGGCGGCGCGCCAGGCGTCGATGCGCACACCGGCAATCGACGCCGCGTCGCCCTTGCGGGCGCGACGGAACAGGACTTCTTCAGTCATGGACACCAGACTGCTCAAGCCAGTACTGCCTTGGCCTTGGCCACCACGTTCTCGACAGTGAAACCGAAGTGCTTGAACAGCACGCCAGCCGGGGCCGATTCGCCGAAGGTATCGATCCCGACCACGGCGCCTTCCAGGCCCACGTACTTGTGCCAGAAGGCGGTCACGCCGGCTTCAATGGCCACGCGCGGGACGCCGCGCGGCAGCACCGTGGCCTTGTAGGCCGAATCCTGGCGGTCGAACACGTCGGTCGAGGGCATCGACACCACGCGCACGGCGATGCCTTCAGCGGTCAGGGCGTCGGCGGCCTTGGTGGCCAGTTCGATTTCGGAGCCGGTGGCGATGAGCACCACCTTGGCGTTGGGCGCATCGCGCAGCACGTAGCCACCGCGGGCGATGTCCTTGACCTGGGCGTCGGTACGCTCCTGGAACGGCAGGTTCTGGCGCGAGAAGATCAGGGTGCTCGGACCATCGTGACGCTTGATCGACTCGGCCCAGGCCACCGCGGTTTCGGTGGTGTCGCATGGACGCCAGTTGTCCAGGTTGGGGATCAGGCGCAGGCTAGAGACGTGTTCCACCGACTGGTGGGTGGGGCCGTCTTCGCCCAGGCCGATGGAGTCGTGGGTGAACACGAACAGCGAACGGATCTTCATCAGCGCAGCCATGCGCAGGGCATTGCGGCTGTAGTCGGAGAAGGTCAGGAAGGTCGCGCCGAAGGGCAGATAGCCGCCATGCAGGGCGATACCGTTCATGATGGCGCTCATCCCGAATTCACGCACACCGTAGTTGATGTGGTTGCCGCGCTGGTCAGCGCGCACGGCCACCGATTCCTTCCAGTTGGTCAGGTTCGAGCCGGTCAGGTCGGCCGAGCCGCCCAGGAATTCCGGCAGCGCCTGCGCATAGGCCTGGATGGCGTTCTGGCTGGCCTTGCGGGTGGCGATGGTTCCT
>NZ_BADI01000958.1:0-1436 GCF_000333555.1 Herbaspirillum sp. B65
GACGGAGATCGCTCTCACGCGGCCGTCATCATGCCAAGCGACAAGCGCTATCGGCCCACCGATCTGAAGCCTGGCGAAGTGGCCATCTACACGAACGAAGGCGCACGCATTGTCTTGAAGCAGGGGCGGATCATTGAAGTGGAGTGCGATGTTTATCGCGTCAAGGCGAAGCGCTATGAGGTGGTCGCCGAGGAGGCAGTGAACATTTCCACCCATGCCTACGAGCTTGATGCATCGGGTACCGCCAAGTCTACCGGGCCGATGGAGATGCCGGAGGTGGTCGTGAATGGCATCTCGATGCGAGGGCACTTCCACCAGGAGCACGATGGCCCGCCTACGAGCCCGCCGAAGTCAGGAGGTGGCGAATGATCCTGACGCTTTCTGAGGATGATCGGCGGGCGGTCTTGTGGCGTGCCGCCATGATCAGCCTCTTCAGTTGGCACCGAGCCGATCCTTCCGATCCGAACGATGGGGCCGATCCGCTCGGCTGGTGGGGAGACAGTTTCCCCACTGTCGCCGGCGACAAGATCGGTTCCCGCGTGTGGCTGCTGCAGCGCAGATCAATCACTGACGATGCGCTTCGTGACGCTGTCGAGTTCGGCGAGGAAGCCCTCGCCTGGTTCGTGTCGGACGGTCACGCCACCAAGGTCACGGTGACGGTGGCGCGAAGCGGTACCGAAGGCGTGACGATGCACGCAGTGATTGATCTAGTGGGGGATGACCCGCTGCAGATCGAGATTGATGATTTTTGGAGGGTGCTCAATGCCATTTAATATTCCTGGCCTTGTGACGCTGATTAAGCGAGTGCGCGGAGATCTGGTACCCGCGACCTCGGTAGGTGCTTTACGCAGAACAGATGCCGAGGTATTGGCCCGTGTGCATAGCGGTGTTGTCGCCGGCCTGTATCAACACCAGGACTACATTGCTGCTCAGAGTCTTCCTGATAAGTGCGACGAAGAGATGCTGCTGCGCTACGCGCAATGGCGACTCGGTCGCAACTATCGTGCGGCGACCTATGCCACTGGCTGGATGGAGTGCGAAGGGCAGACCGATGCTCCCATTGACGCCGGCACTCTGTACCAGGCGCCTGACCGGAGCCAGGTGATGGTGACGGCCGATACGGTGATCAAGGGCGTCACATTGGTTCCGATCCGAGCGGTAAGCGCTGGTGCTGCCGGTAATCTCACGGGTGGTACGAAGCTCGCGGCCGTCTCTCCTGTGTTGGGCGTGAGCGATGAGGCCGTGATCACTTCGGCCGGAATGACGGGCGGTGTCAACCAGGAGACCCTGGAGCAATTGCGGGCTGNCGTACTGCGGACCTATCGCATTTCTGCCTCAGGTGGCTCTGCCGATGACTACGAGACCTGGGCGCTGGGATATCCGGGCGTGACACGGGCCTGGACCCGGCGCAACTGGTTGGGGGCCGGGACGGTGGC
>NZ_BADI01000957.1:0-637 GCF_000333555.1 Herbaspirillum sp. B65
AGCCATTGTCCTGCTGGTCGCTGCTGACATCTTCCAATTCCTTCAGATTGGTCAGGGCCAGGCGGATCTTGGGCTCCCAGATGCGCAACAGGCCGACATCGTCTGACTTGAGCGAATATTCATATTCCGAATCGCTCTGGCGCGCGCCGATGCGGATGTCCTGCACCGGCACCAGGAACACCCGCGCACCGGCCACCTTGGCGGTCTTGATGCGCAACCGCCCCACCACCTTGTCGGCACTGTCTTTTTTGTGAGGGCTGGCAAGCATGAATGCTCAGGGCAAAGCTGAGTATTATATGGCCTATTAAACGGCGCACAGGAAGGGAAAATTGGTTATCCCCCCTCAGCTCCTGTGCTCCTACGGTTCACAAGCCCACCAAATACGCGCACACTAAAGCCTTTCAGGCGCGCACCACGACCAAACGATCCAGCACAATAACAAGGCTTGCGCGGCTCCCCCGGAGACCACATGCATACCCACCCAATTCCTGCTGCGCGAAATCATCGGCGAGAACGACCTGCGCACCCCGGAGGGCCGCGCCCATGCGCAGTTTGCGGCCAAGCCCATGTTGCAGGCGCTGCCGGCGTCAGGACTGCGTCTGCAGATCGTGCGCAGCATCGCCCAGGCCACGCAAAC
>NZ_BADI01000956.1:0-8292 GCF_000333555.1 Herbaspirillum sp. B65
TTTGGCCAGCGGATGATGGAAGCGGATCAGCGAGAGCTTCTCGCCGGTGGTGGTGGCGATGATCTTGCCTTCCAGGCCGAAGCGTTCCAGGCAGGAGGCCACCAGATCCTTGGCCAGGATCAGCAGGGTGGCTTCGCCATTGCGGGTGGTCTCGACCAGCGCGTATTCGAATTCGGGATGGACGTTCAACGCCTGGTTGGCCGGGATGGTCCAGGGCGTGGTGGTCCAGATGACGATGTAGCCGTGGCGGGTCGGCAGTTCGCTCAAACCGAAGGCGGTGGCCAGCTTGTCGTGTTCGGCAAACGGGAAGCCGACATCGATGGCCGGGTCGCGTTTGTCCTGGTATTCCACCTCGGCTTCGGCCAGCGCCGAGCCACAGTCGAAGCACCAGTTCACGGGCTTCAAGCCACGATAGACGTAACCCTTCTCCAGGATCTTGCCGAGGGCGCGCAGCTCGTCGGCTTCATTGGAGAAGTTCATGGTCTTGTAGGGGTTGTCCCATTCACCGAGTACACCCAGGCGGATGAAATCCTTCTTCTGCAGCGCGATTTGTTCATTGGCGTAGGCGCGCGCCTTGGCTTGCACCTCGGCCACCGGCAGGTTCTTGCCGTACTTCTTCTCGATCTGGATCTCGATGGGCATGCCGTGGCAATCCCAGCCCGGCACGTATTGCGCGTCGAAGCCGGCCATGTTGCGCGCCTTGACGATCATGTCCTTGAGGATCTTGTTGACGGCATGGCCCAGATGGATCTCGCCGTTGGCATACGGGGGACCGTCATGCAGGATGAACTTGGGGCGACCGGCCGAGGCCTTGCGGATGCGCTGGTAGACCTTCTTTTCCTGCCATTGCTTGACCCATTGCGGCTCGCGCTTGGCGAGGTCGCCGCGCATGGGGAAGGCGGTCTCGGTCATGTTGACCGGGTACTTGGAGGGCGCCTTGCCGGCTTTTTCCGGTTTGCCGGGCTTGGCGGAGGTTTCGTTATTGGACATGACAAGACTTTCGTTGAATGCAGGTTGATTCAGGAGCCACGCGCGGCAAGATGCACGCTGGCGAAATGCAGGATGGGGCGGCTGGACGGCTGCGGGAGCGGGGCTCCGGCAGCCGCCCAGCGTTCAAATTCGGTCGGTGGCCGAGACGGCGAAGCCGGCGTTTTCGCGGAACCAGGCGCGGGCATGGTCGACATCGCGCGCGATGGCCGTGGTCAGCGTGGGCAGATCGACGTACTTTTCTTCATCGCGCAGCTTCTTGAGGAATTCCACCCGCACCAGCTTGCCGTAGCAATCGCCCTGGAAATCCAGCAGATGGGTTTCCAGCAGCACCCGGCCGCTGTCGTCCACCGTCGGGCGCACCCCCAGGCTGGCCACGGCCGGCAGGGGATGGTCGGCCAACCCATGCACCTGCACCACGAAGATGCCCGACAAGGCCGGGCGCTTGTGGCCCACGCGCATGTTCAGGGTGGGGAAACCGATGGTGCGGCCCAGCTTCTTGCCGTGCACCACGCGCCCGCTGATGGCATAGGGATGGCCCAGCAACTGGCGCGACAGCTCGAAATCGGCCGCTGCCAGCGCCTCGCGCACGGCCGACGACGAAATGCGCACGCCGGCATTGGTCACCGTGGGCAGCGCATGCACCTCGAAACCGTAGTGTTGGCCGGCCTCGACCAGGGTGGCCAGGGTGCCGGCACGGCGCGCACCGAAGCAGAAGTCGTCGCCCACCATCAGCCAGCGCACGTGCAGGCCCTGGACCAGGATCTTCTCGATGAAGTCCTGCGGGGAGAGGGCGGCGAAGTGGCTGCCGAAGTGCTCCACCACCACGCGGTCGATACCGGAGTTGGCCAGTGCTTCGAGCTTGTCGCGCAGGTTGGCGATGCGCGCCGGGGCGCGTTCGGGAGTACCGGCCAGTTGGGCGAAGAATTCGCGCGGATGCGGCTCGAAGGTCATCACCGCCGCGTCCAACCCCAGTGTGCCGGCGGCCTCGCGCACGCGCGCCAGCAAGGCCTGGTGGCCCAGATGCACGCCGTCGAAATTGCCGATGGTCAGCGCGCACGGGGCGCGCGATTCGGCTGTAGGAAG
This sequence comes from Herbaspirillum sp. B65, assembly GCF_000333555.1. NCBI lineage: Bacteria > Pseudomonadati > Pseudomonadota > Betaproteobacteria > Burkholderiales > Oxalobacteraceae > Herbaspirillum > Herbaspirillum sp. B65. The sequence continues at coordinate 2,074 of NZ_BADI01000956.1, forward strand.
TCCGCGAAATACCTTCATTGAGCCGCTGGAAAGATGCGCTGTTGCAAAAGCCTTCCATTATAAATGGTTTCGGAGGCTTTCCTTGATTTGGTGGCAGGATCGCGGCGATCAAGGCGCTGGGCGCGGATATCCAGCGCAGTTTTTCACATTTCCATAAGGAAATGTTGGCAATCCTTCATGTGAAAGATTCTTCCAGGCAGGTTCAACGGGCCGCCGCCGCCTCGGGCTCCTGCCACTGGCGTGCCTCGGCCAGCATCCAGATAGTGATCTTTCTGACTTCCAGCTTGCTTTGCGTAATGTGGGCGCGCAGCAGGATCTGGGCTTCGGTGGACTTGCGCTTGGCGATCAGTTGCAGGATCTTGGCGTGTTCCTCATAGGTGGCCTCGATGCGCTTTTTCTTGAGGAAGTCCAGGCGGCGCACGATGCGGATCTTTTCGGTGACCTCGGTATGGACCCGGGTCATTTCCTGGTTGCCGGCCGCAGCCACCAGGTTGGTGTGGAAGGCTTCATCCAGTTCGGCCACCCGGACGGCGTCGGCTTCGCGCGCTTCGGGCTCGACCAGCCAGATGGCATTCAACTGCTCCAGTCCTGCCGTGGCTTGCTGCTGGCTGCACAGTTTGTCCAGTGCGGCCATCTCCAGCACGATGCGCAGGTCGTAGAGATTGTCGAGGCGGTCGAAGTCGATCGGACAGACCTTCCAGCCGCGCCTGAAACCCACCTCCAGGTAACCCTCGCGCTGTAGCCGGAACAGCGCATCGCGCAACGGCGTGCGCGAAACACCCTGGCGCTGCGCCATCTCGGTCTCGGTGAAATTGTCGCCCGGCAGCAGGCGGAAGCTGAAGATGTCGTCCTTGATCCGGTGATAGACCTGTTCGGCGAGCGGGTTGGCGACGGTGACGGTCATGGTGCGGGCATTCTGGTTCGGTGGGGCGGGACTCATGCCATCAGGCTGACATGGGCGGCGACGATGCGCCAGCCTTGGTCCATGCGCACCCAGGTCTGCATCTGGCGGCCGATACGCTCCGAAGTGTGGTCGGTGAATTCGGTGGAGACCGTAGCATAGTCGCTGCCGAAGGTGGTGACAACGGTACGCTGCAGCTTGCGCGAGGCCGGCACCGGCGTGCAGGTCTTGCGGTACTGGCGGATCGCCTCGCCGCCCAGCAGCACTTCGCCCACGCCATAGCGCACCGTTTCGGGGGCGTACCAGAACCAGCGGTCCAGCGCCGGGATGTCATTGATGAGCAGGGCGTATTCGTAATCGGCAAAGGCTTGTTCGACCTCGGCCACGATGTGAGGCAGGTTCACTTGCATCATGGATGGTCTCCAGCATAGGCGGCCATGGCGCTTTGCAATTGCGCCAACGGCGCCCGCCAGCCGACGATGCCGCCCTGGGCGGTGAGCATGTCGAGCGTGGCGCGATGGAATTCAGGGAAGTAACTGGCGCAGGCGTCTTCCACCACCAGGCATTCATAGCCGCGGTCATTGGCTTCGCGCATCGAGGTCTGCACGCAGACTTCGGTGGTCACGCCCGCGATCAGCAGATGGGTAATGCCGCGTTCCTGCAATTGCGCGTGCAGGTCGGTGGCGTAGAAGGCGCCCTTGCCGGGCTTGTCGATGACAATCTCGCCCTCGATGGGCGCCAGTTGCGGCAGGATCTGGTTGCCCGGCTCGCCGCGTACCAGGATGTGGCCCATCGGCCCGACGTCGCCGATGCCCAGCGTCGGATTGCCGCGCAGGCGCTTGGCGCGCGGGCAGTCGGATAGATCGGGCAGGTGCGACTCACGCGTATGCACCACCAGCATCTGATGCGCGCGCGCCAGCGTGAGCAGGGCGGCGACGGTCGGCACGATGGCGCCCAGCGGCCGCACGTCATTGCCCAGCGCACTACCGAAACCGCCTTCTTCCACGAAGTCGCGCTGCATGTCGATGACCACCAGCGCCGTGCTGCGCGGATGGAATTGATAGGGATAGGGGAGTGCGTCGATATGGATCATGCGGCCTCGGCGTGAGCAGGTTGATCGTGATGTCCGGCCATCCAGCGGCCCAGGGCGGCGCGGTCGGCACCTTGCGTGGCCACGTCCTGCGCCACGTGCACGATGCGGCCCTCGGTCATCACCAGGATGCGGTCGGACAGTTCGAGCAATTCATCCAGGTCTTCGCTCACCAGCAGCACCGCTGCGCCACGTGCGCGGGCTTGCAGCAGGCGGGCGTGGATGTCGGCCACCGAGGCGAAGTCCAGCCCGAACACCGGATTGGCGACGATGAGCACATTGGCCGCACCGTCCAGGTCTGCCTCGCCCAGCTCGCGCGCCAGCACGGCGCGCTGCACGTTGCCGCCGGAGAGCGTGCCGATGGGGCGTTCCGGCACCGGTGGCTTGACGTTGAAGGCGGCGATCAGCGCTTGCGCCTGGCGTTTCATGGCGCTGCGGTCAATGCGCCAGCCGCCGCGCTTGAAGGGCGCCACGTCGAAATGATGCAAGGCCATGTTCTCGGCCACGCTCATGCCGGGGATGCAGGCATTGCGCAGCGGTTCTTCCGGCAGCGCAAAGACGCGCAGACGCCGCATCTCTTCACGGGTGGCGGCGTAGGGCGCGCCCTCCACCCGGATCTGGCCCAGCAGGTGGCGCCGCTGGCCCAGCAGGGCTTCCACCAGTTCCTTCTGACCATTGCCGGAGATGCCGGCCAGGCCGACGATCTCGCCGTGCTTCACCTGCAGCGACAGGGCGCGCACGGCAGCCACGCCGCGATCATTGTTGACGGTAAGATCCTTCACCTCCAGTCCGATGGCCGCCTGTGGCGGCACGGCGGCACGGGCCACCGCTAATTTTTCTTCACGTGCATGGCCCATCATCCAATGGGCGAGGGCATCGGGGCTGGTTTCGGCCACCTTGGCGCTGGCCACCAGTCGCCCCTTGCGCAGCACCGTCACATCGTCGGCATAGGCGCTCACTTCGTTGAACTTGTGGGTGATCATCAGCACGGTGAGCTCCTGCTGGCGCGTCAAGGCGTGCATCAGGCCCAGCACTTCGTCGGCTTCCTGTGGCGTCAGCACCGAGGTCGGCTCATCGAGGATCAGGAAGCGGCGGCGCAGGTAGAGTTGCTTGAGGATTTCCAGCTTCTGCTTTTCGCCGGCCGAGAGGCTACTCACCAGGCGTTCGGTGGCCAGCTTGAAGGGCATCCGCGCCATGAATTCTTCCAGTACCGCGCGTTCGCTGCTCCAGCGGATGCGCCAGGGCAGGTCGCCCCGCGCCAGCAGCAGGTTCTCGGCCACCGTCAGGCTGGGCGCCAGCGTGAAGTGCTGGTAGACCATGCCGATACCGAGCTGGTGTGGCAGGCGTGCGCTGCGGATGTCCACTTCGCGGTGGTCGGCCAGGATGCTGCCCTGGTCGAGCGGGCTATAGCCGACCAGCCCCTTGACCAGCGTGCTCTTGCCCGCGCCATTCTCGCCCAGCAGCGCATGGATGGTACCGGCACGCACCTTCAGCGAAACCTCATCGAGGGCGCGGAAGCTGCCGAAGGACTTGCCGGCATTGAGGATCTCCAGCTCAAGGGCGTGCATGATCAGGCCCCGATCACATCGATCAGTGCCGCCGAATCGGATACGGCACCGAACACACCGCCCTGCATCTTGATCATGGACAGCGCCGCCAGGTGGTTGCTGTAATCGGTCGCGCCACAGCAGTCCGACAGCATCACGCATTCGAAGCCGCGGTCATTGGCTTCGCGCATGGTGGTGTGCACGCAGACATCGGTGGTGATGCCGGTCAGCACGATGTTGCGGATGCCACGCGTGTGCAAAATCATTTCCAGGTCGGTAGCGCAGAAGGAACCCTTGCCGGGTTTGTCGATGATGATTTCGCCGGCGATGGGGGCCAGTTCGGGAATGATTTCCCAGCCCGGTTCACCCCGCACCAGGATGCGGCCACACGGACCAGCGTCACCGATGCCCACGCCGTCGGTGCCGATCTGGCGCGAACGCCAGCGCTTGTTGGCGGGCAGGTCGGAGAGATCGGGACGGTGGCCTTCGCGGGTATGGATGATGGTATAGCCCCCGGCGCGCATGGCGGCCAGCACTGTCTTGATCGGCTCGATGGGAGCGCGCGTCAATGACAGGTCGTAGCCCATCTTGTCGACGTAGCCGCCGATGCCGCAGAAGTCGGTCTGCATGTCGATGACGATGAGTGCGGTATTGGCCGGGGTCAGTGCGCCGTCATAGGGCCAGGGATAGGGTTCGGCCTGGATGTAGAGTGCGGACATGCTTGCTCCTTGGTGGATTTATCGGGTCAGGCTCAACTCGCCCGGTGCCGCCGAGAGGGTGCGGTCAGGGCGGCAGGTGAGGATCATGATCAACAGCGTCAAGGCATACGGTGCGGCATTGAACAGGTAGTAGCCGGAGGTCACGCCTACCGCCTGCAAGGCCGGGCCCAGCGCCCCGGCGGCACCGAACAGGAGTGCCGCCAACAGGCAGCGCCATGGCTGCCAGCGCGCGAAGATCACCAGGGCCACGGCCATCAGGCCCTGGCCGCTGGAGAGTCCCTCGTTCCAGCTGCCGGGGTAGTACAGCGAGAGATAGGCGCCGCCGACGGCCGCCAGGAAGCCACCCGCCGCAGTGGCCGCGATACGAATGCCGGTGAGGTGATAGCCGAGGGCGCGCGCGGTTTCGGCATGATCGCCCACCAGCCGCAAGGCCAGCCCCCAGCGCGTGGTAGACAGGCCCCATTGCAGCAGCAGTGCCAGCGCCACGCCGAGGAAGAACAGCGCATTGATCTGCAAGGCATGATGCAGGCGTTCGTTGCTGCTCCACGCCCCCAGGTCGATGGCGGGCAGCATGGCGGCCTGCGGCTGGATGAAGGGCTTGCCGAGGAAGAAGGCCAGCCCGGTGCCCAGCAGCATCAGTGCAATGCCGAAGGCGATGTCGTTGACCCGTGGCAGCGAACACACCACCCCATGCAGCACCCCCAGCAGCAAGCCCGCACAACCCGCCGCCAGCACGCCCAGCCAGGCCGAGCCGGTATAGAAGGAAGCGGCATAGCCGGTCATGGCGCCACACACCAGGATGCCTTCCAGCCCCAGGTTCACGCGCCCGCCTTTTTCGGTCAGGCATTCGCCCAGGCTGACGAAGAGAAAGGGCGTGCCCACGCGGATCGCCCCGGCAAAGAGCGCCAGCAGCAGGGTGGTCAGATCGATGTCATGCATGGCCGGCCTCCTTGGCAGGAATGACTTGCACTTGTGCCTTGGCCTGCCAGCGCAGTTTCAATGCCGCCAGGCGACCGGTGATGGCTTCCCAGGCCAGCAGATTGCAGAACAGCAGGCCCTGCAGCACCAGCGTGGTGGCGTCGGGCAGGTCCAGGCGCCGTTGCAGCAGGCTGCCGCTGGCTTCCACGCCGCCGATGACGATCGCGCAGACGATGATGGCCAGCGGATTCTGGCGCGCCGCAAAAGCCACCAGGATGCCCGAGAAGCCATAGCCCGCCAGCAGCGCACTGGTGGCGCTGCCCTGCACGGCGCTGACCTCGAACATGCCGGCCAGGCCGGCCGCGGCACCACCCAGCGCGCAGGCGGTGAGGATGAGGCGATTGACCGGCAGGCCCACCAGTCGGGCCGTGCGCACATTGCCGCCGACCACGCTCATGGCGAATCCCGCCACGCTATGGCGCAGCAAGACCCAGGCCGCCAGACAGGCCAAGGCGCCCCAGACCAATCCCCAATGCACTTCCATCCCTGGCAGCGAACCGACCAGGTAGGCATCTGGCAGTGGCAAGGTGGAGGGTTTGTTGAGACTGGCCGGATCGCGCAGCGGGCCTTCCACCAGATGCTTGAAGACCGCCACGGCCAGGTAGGAGAGCAGCAGGCTGGAGATGGTCTCATTGACCCCGCGCCACTGGCGCAGGCCGCCGCATAGCGCGATCCACAGGCCACCGGCCAGCATGGCGGCGGTCGCCATGACCGCCAGCATCACCAGCGAGGGCAGCACTGGCAACAGTTGCGGCATCACCGCGGCGGCCAGTCCACCCAGCGCCAGTGCACCTTCGCCGCCGATGACGATCAGGCCCACGCGCGCCGGCAGGGCTACGCAGAGTGCCGTCAACAGCAAGGGCGCGGCGCGCTGCAAGGTGTTCTGCCATGCGAACGTGGTGCCGAACGCGCCCTGGAAGATCAGCAGGCAGGCCTCGCCCGCCGGCTTGCCCTGCACCAGTAAAAACAGCACGAACAACAGCA
>NZ_BADI01000955.1:0-1146 GCF_000333555.1 Herbaspirillum sp. B65
CTCGATGGCGCCAACGTCACGTTGCATCGCGGCTTTGCCACGGTGGAGGATGCCCATACCGTCAACGTCGATGGCCAGCGCTTCACCGCCCGTCACATCCTGGTGGCCACCGGCGGCCATCCCGACAAGCCGCAGATTGCGGGCAGCGAATGGGGCATCACCTCCGACGATTTCTTCCACTTGCCGGGTCTGCCCCAGCGCGCGGTGGTGCTGGGCGGCGGCTATATCGCGGTGGAACTGGCTTCCATCCTCAATGGCCTGGGCAGCGAGGTGACCCTGGTGTATCGCCGCGAGCGCCTGTTGCGCAACATGGATGCGGATCTGGGCATCCACCTGGCCGATGAAATGGCCAAGAAGGGCATCCGCCTGATCTTCAACGCCAGTATCGATGCCATCGAGGCAGCCCATGCCGGGCCAGACAGCCTCAAGCAGGTGCATCTGAGCAATGGCGAAACCCTGGCCGCCGAGTGCGTGCTCTTTGCCACCGGGCGCACGCCCAATACGCGCGGGCTGGGGCTGGAGCAGGCCGGTGTGGCACTCAAGGAAAACGGCGCGGTGCTGGTCAACGACAATTTCGAGAGCAGCGTCCCCTCGATTCTCGCCGTGGGCGACGTGATCGACCGCGTGGCCTTGACACCGGTGGCGCTGGCCGAGGCCATGGCGGTGGTGGCGCGTCTGTTCGGCCAGGGTGAACGCAGCATGTCCTATCGCAATATTCCGACCGCGGTGTTCAGTCATCCCAACGTAGGCACCGTGGGACTGAGCGAAGAACAGGCGCGTAGCGAGCATGGTGAAGTAAAAATCTTCAAAACCGACTTCAAGCCGCTCAAGAACACCCTTTCGCGCAATACCGAACGCACTTTTATGAAGCTTGTGGTCGATGCCAAGAGCGACCGGGTGCTGGGTGTGCACATGGTCGGCGGCGACGCTGGCGAGGTGATCCAGGGCTTTGCGGTGGCCCTGCAATGCGGTGCCACCAAGGCGCAGTTCGATACCACCATCGGCATCCATCCGACTTCGGCCGAGGAATTCGTCACCCTGCGCACACCAGTGGCCTGATCCTGCGTCAGAGCGGAAGATCGCTCACCGCCACAGCGCGTAGCCGATGCGCAATTGCGGGTGATCCTTCTGGTGTAGGTCAGCAGA
>NZ_BADI01000954.1:0-951 GCF_000333555.1 Herbaspirillum sp. B65
CGCTGGCGGTTATAAAAAATTTCGATGTATTCCTGAATCGACGCCTCGGCTTCAGCACTCGTTGTGTGACGTTGATGATGAATCAGTTCGTCTTTCACGCCGCCCCAGAAGCTCTCCATCGGCGCATTTTCGTAGCAGTTTCCTTTGCGCGACATTGATGCCATCACGCCGAACTGCTCCAGCAAATGACGATAGGCCTGAGCGCAATAATGGTTGCCACGGTCCGAGTGGTGAATCAGACCATGCGTACGTTTGTGCTGCACGGCTTTTCATAGCTTCATCATGGTCAGTTCCTGTGTCATCCTCACACTCATGGCGTACCCCGCCAACTTACACGTAAAAACATCCCTCACTCCCGCCAGGTACAAGCTGACTAAGAACCGAGGCTCGTTCCCCAGCGACGAGGCACTGGTCAAGCTCTTCCTCCTTGCTCTGCGTAACATCAGTAAAAAGTGGACGCTACCCATCCGAGATTGGAAGGCTGCACTGACTCGGTTTACTACCCAGTTCGGTGAACGTATTTCTATGAATTAAACGAAACCCCGTTTACACAAAAATTCGGGCACGCCCAGATCGGCGTCGTTGTCATGCTCAATTTAGCTCAAAGGGCATTTTGCCCGGTGCAATCAGCCGTTCAAAATCAGGGCGGCCGAATTCACGCCCAACTGGCCTTATCTTCATCCAAGCAAGATCTTCAGGCGCCTGTACAGCTGCGTTTTGTGAGCCTGTTTATTCATCATCATTTCGCTCAGTCGCAGAGGACAAATATTTTCCGAAGTTTTCTTTCTGCGGCAATGGCGCGATCATGCTAGTCGCCTGAGGCTTTCAGGAATTTAGAGATCGACAGCCAGCAGGCAGCTCCTAAGTCACCTTCTTCGAGTTGCAGTTGATTTAATTTCCTCAGGGCAATCGAGAGGTCGATATCGTCGTGCATGTCCATGTGCATCTCCC